>NZ_JBXWOX010000021.1:0-86137 GCF_059611125.1 Ruegeria sp. CDSB029 | reverse complement strand
TAAACTCAAACAGAAATCGAACCAGAGCCTCCGTTACGAAAACGCCTCAGCTCTCCGAAAAACTCTGAAGACGGACAACCTCGGCACCCCGCGCACTAAATTTTAAGGGAGAGAAGGACATGAATATTTCGACAAAGACGGGTGCCGTCGCGAGCCTGGTTTTTTTCACGGCCACTGCCGCGTTTGCGCAGGACACCCTGCCACAAACCCTGTTCACCAACGTCCATGTCTTTGACGGAGTAAATGAGGCGCGGATCGAGAACGCCAGCGTTTTGGTTGAAGGCAACTTGATCAAAGAAGTGTCCACCGAGGCCATCGACGCACCTGGCGCGACGGTTGTGGATGGAGGTGGTCGCACATTGATGCCGGGGCTGATCGACAGCCACGTCCACCTGAACCTAACCGGTCTGTTCACAAGCTTTGGCGGCGCGGAATATGCGAATTGGGACGGCGTCGGCGCGATGGCAGTCGCAAACGCGCGTGATTACCTTATGGATGGGTACACAACGGTTCGCGATGCCTGTGGCCAAGGCGATGCGATGAAAAAGCTGATCGATCAGGATATTCTTGTCGGGCCACGGATTTACCCGAGCGGTGCGTGCATCGGTCCACAATCTGGTCACACGGACTGGCGCAGCCCTCGTGCCCGGGCTGAAGGTGGCCCCGTCGCACAGGTGGAAGAACTCAATCTCGCGGTCGTTGCAGACGGCGTAGACGAAATTAGAACGGCCGCGCGCCGGAACCTCAGCTATGGGGCCACGCAAATCAAACTAACCGTCGGCGGCGGAGTTTCTTCGGAATTAGACCCGCTTTGGTCTGTTGGATACGGCGTGGAAGAGATCAGGGCGGCCGTAGAGGTCGCAGCCTTTTTTGATACTTACGCCTTTACGCATGCATACACGGACGAAACTGTCCAAATGGCACTGGATGCGGGCGTCAAAGTCATTGAGCACGGCCAGATGGTCACAGAAGAAACCGTGAAACGAATGGCTGATGAAGGGATATTCTGGTCCCTCAACACCGCCGGGTTCTCACCGATCCTGTTTGAGCACCCGAACTTTGCACCGGGTACGCCAGCAGGCATCAAGCTTGCGGTTGCACATGACCAAAGCAAGGATCTCATCGCGCTTGTCAAGAAATACAAACCCAAGGTCGTGCACAACGTTGATACAGTACTGTCAACGCTCGATCAGGGCCGTGCCCATCGCGATTTCGAAAAGTACCAGTTTGCTGATTGGTTCGGCAATCATGCCATGCTGGTCTCCGCTACGTCGACCGCGGGCGAACTGGCGCAGCTGACTGGCCAACGTAATCCTTATCCGGAGCAGTTGGGGGTGATCCAAGAAGGAGCCTACGCCGATATCCTGATCGTCGATGGCAACCCGCTGGAAGATCTTTCTGTCTTGGGGGCCCAACCGAAATGGTTTGACGCGGAACCGCGTGAAGAAGGTTTCGACACCATCCGTGTCATCATGAAGGACGGCAAATTCTACAAGAATACGCTGGAATAAAAGGAAAGTGGGGTGGTCTATCTTTGATAACCCCACACTTCAGCCAAGAAACCTTCCCTGAAAGGAAAGACTGTGAAACATCTCAGCCTTGGCGTCTTTATGGCGATCTGTGGTTCAATTGCCGCAGCTGAAGACGCCGAAAGCATTCGTACGTTTTTGTTCATTGGCACGTCCAATAGCACCGCTTGGGAAATGCAGATCGCCAATCCGGGGGATCGCACAGCCTCGGTGAAGGGCGGGATCGAAGCGCTCGGTGGAGAGCTTTTGAGCTATTACTGGGGGCTTGGAAACGGGAAGAACTACATCACCGTTTCCCTGCCAGACGATCCAACCTTTATCCAGGCCTTCTATGTCAGCCGCCTCGGCGATGGCCTGCTTGATGATTACCAGATGATCGAGTTGATGAGCAGCGCCGACATGGCTGCGGCGCTGGAACGTGTTCCCGAAATCAAAGCAGTGGATGACGTAAAGTGATTGGAGGTTTGTCGCACCAGAGGTCGTATCTTCCACCACGACCGACCCTTGCCGCCGCGTTATTGAGCGCCTTTGCACTTTTTAGTAGTGCTGCTGATGCCCAGGAAAATGCTGCTCAGGCGAAACTGGAGGCCGCAGCCCAGGTTTCGTTGGGCGGCCCGGGATCAGCCAGTGCGCAACAGGAGCAAGATAGGCTGCGCAGACTTGAAGACTCTCGATGGCCCGGTTTGGACCGTGCCATTGATCCAACCGAAACCGCTTTGGGTCGATTTAGGGAAAACACCGGATTGGCGCTCAGCTTTGATTACCAAGCGCTATACCAACGCAGTTCTCACAGTCTGACCGGGCAGGACGAATCTGCATCCGGTCAGCTCAGGATGATTGGGACGTGGGAATTGGCAAACCGGGGTGGTGAAAACCCGGGTAGCCTTGTCTTTATTCTGGAGAACCGACACCGGTTGGGCCAGTCCATTGCACCCTCAGCACTGCCTGCGCAAATTGGATATCAAGGGGCAACCGCGGTCACGTTTGGGGACACAAACACGACCTTGTCGGTAGCTTACTGGCAACAAGCCTTCGCAAACGGACGCGGAGGAGTGGTGGCGGGTCGGATCGATCCGGGCGACTACTCCGACATTCTTGGGTACGTGAACCCAAGAACGACCTTTTCGAACTATTCAATCCTGTTTAGCCCTGTACTGCCAATCCCAGATCCAGGCTTTGGCGTCACGGTCGGCGGCTATCTGACGGATCAGATTTACGCGTTAGGGGTGGTCAGCGACGCCAATGGGTCTCTCACAGACATCGAGTGGTTTTCCGGGGGTAGCGAATTTTACAAATACGCCGAGATCGGCTGGACGCCCGAAAAATCAAAACGATTTCTAACAAACGTTCATCTGGGGATGTTTCACACGGATGCGCGCCAACAAGTTGGCGTACCGGAAACATATGGAGCCACACTTTCTGCCAACCATACATTCGACAACCAACTGATGATCTTCGGACGGCTGGGATGGTCCAATGGCGGCGGTGCGTTGGCCAGGCGTGCAGTCAACGCAGGCTTGATGTGGCGACCTGGCACCTATGATGATCTCCTTGGCATAGCGGCCACTGTTGCCGACCTGACGACACCAGGATTGCCCAATCAAACGACACTTGAAGCTTTCTACCGTTTGGACTTGGCCGACAATCTGGCACTGACGGCAGACGTGCAATACCTGAAAAATCCCGGATCAAACTCGAACGACCCGCTGGTCTTGGGACTGAGACTGAGGGTCAATCTTTGATGAATGCCGGGTAGCAGTTTCCGTTCGGGCTTCATTTTGGCCGGAACGGGCGGGGGCGGCAAGTGAGTGGGTCGCCCCCAACTATTTGGATGGCAGACCTTTTCGGTCTCCTTATGATCTCTTCAGTCTTTATGTGGGAGCTTTAGTGTCATGACGCGATACATCTACGGTTTGGTTATTTTGCTCTTTGCTGCGGCGGTTTCGACGTCAAACGCTGTTCCAGCGTACGCACAGAACGCGGCGAGTGAACAGGAACCTGCCGAGGTACAGCAAGAAGATCTCTTAACTCAGGTTGCCGACAAATCAATTTCTGCCGGTGACCTGGAGATACTGCTTGTTCCGCTGACGACTGATGAGCTTTCAGAAATTGCTGTTGCCTGGCAAGACCATGTTCGCAACCAACTTGAAGAAATTGCCCGTATCAATCTTAGCCTTCAGGACGGAAACGAAGCGCAAGAAGATGACCTGAGATCACAGCTTTCTTTGATAAACGACACTGGCACTGTAATTTTGGATAATTACACACTGGTCTTGAACGAATGGGCCCTAAAGGGTGCCGCCGAAGAAGACCTGAAACCGCACACCGATTATCTTTTAGCGCTCAAAACTGGCGTGCTTAAAACAACGGATTTACAGACGTTATTTCACAACGCTCTCCAATGGTTGGTTTCCTGGGAGGGAGGCGCTGGTCTTCTATTGGCTGGGTTGGGTGTTTTGGCTGCTGTTTGGGTTATGATGTTTGTAGCCAAAATGGTGCGTCGTTTAACTGAGCGCGGTCTTGAAAAAATACCAACAATATCGCGGATGCTTAAGAAATTCATTGCGACCGCAGTGTTTTGGGCGGTCTTTATTCTCGGAATTCTGGTTGTACTTGCCTTGTTCGGTGTGAACGTCACTCCTTTGTTTGCAATATTTGGTGGTTTGTCTTTCATTCTTGGCTTTGCGCTTCAGGAAACGCTAGGCAATCTCGCCAGCGGTCTGATGATCATGGTTTTGAAGCCATTCGATACCGGAGACTATATTCAGGTTGGCGGGTCATCTGGTTTTGTTGACGACATGTCGGTCGTTTCGACAAAAATCCGAACCTTCGACAACCAGATCATCATTGTGCCGAATAGTAAGATCTGGGGTGACGTAATCACAAATGTCAGCGCATCTGATGAGCGTCGCGTCGATCTGGTTTTTGGGATCGCGTATTCAGACAACGCTGCTCACGCAATCGATGTTCTGAAGGAATTGGTCGCAAGACATGAACTATGCCTGAAGTCGCCTGATCCAGAAATATTTGTTGGTGAACTTGGCGACAATTCAGTCAATATCTTTTGTCGACCGTGGTCCAAGTCTGACGACTATTGGACTGTCTATTGGGACCTCACAGGACAAGCCAAGGAGCGGTTTGACCAAGAGGGAATATCAATACCGTTCCCGCAGCGCGATGTTCACCTGATCCCAGTGGAAGGAGTAAAGACATGAGAGCATTAGTAATATTGATGATGTCCTTTCTGCTTCTTTGCAGTGTAGCCTCGGCTCAGTCAGAAGAAGTTTTGCTGCCACAGCAGGAGCGAGAAGATCCCGAATTCATAGCACCGGTCATTGTCGACGGGGATGAGCTTTTTGTCGTCCGCGGATCCAGCGCATTGCCCGCAACGGACAGGGCCGCAAAGATTGAAGAAAGAATTGCTCAAGTTGCTGATAGATCAGAGAGCAAAACGGTCGACATCCAAATCTCCCGGGCTGAATTTGGACAACTCGTACGCGTCGACGGCCATATGGTCACTATTACCACTCAGGCTGATGCCGACCACGAACAGATGGACATTGAAGTTCTGGCCGGGCTGCAAGCAGAGGCCATCGAAAATGCCATTTTAAAGTACCGGGAAGCGCGATCCAGCGAAGGCCGCGTTGACAGCGCCTTGGCCGCTGTTGCTTGGACGGCGTTGTTTGCACTGGTGTCATACTTCTTCTTTGCCAAACGGAAGAAGTTTCTGGGCTACGTCAGAAACAACTTGGAAAAGAGAGCGGAAAGCGTCGAGGAAGCTACAAAGTCAATCCTACGAAGCAGGGCAATCGCGTCTATCATCGTTTATTCAATTCATGCTTTGATGTGGGTGCTGTTTCTGTTTTTTCTCTATTACTACCTGTCCTTGGTTTTGCTGTCTTTCGCGGAAACCCAGGCCATCGCTCAAGTTCTTCTAAAGTACGTTAGTGAGCCATTGATAAATGTTGTGCTGGCTGTCGTTGGGTACATCCCAAACCTGATCATGCTGGTGATTATTGCAGCCTTATGTCGATTTGCGATCCGCGGCCTCGATCTGTTCTTTGACAACCTGGAGAACGGTGCATTCGAAATCAAAGATTTCGAGGCGCACTGGATCGCGCCAACGAACATGCTGTTCAGGGCTTTGATCATCGTGATCGCACTGGTGTTCGCCTACCCATACATTCCGGGCTCAGGTTCCCGGGCGTTTCAAGGCCTGACAATTCTTGCCGGTATCATGGTCTCGTTGGGATCTAACACAGTTGTATCGAACATGATGGCAGGTCTGTTTGTCATCTATCGGCGCAGCACGAATGTTGGTGATCGAATAATGGTTGGCGACAAGATAGGGGACGTAACCGAAATCAAGCTTATGGAAACACTTATCAAATCCATCAAAAACGAAATGATCAGTATTCCAAACGCTCAGTTGTTGAACTCAGAGGTCGTGAATTATTCGCGCAAAGTCGATGGTCGAGGCCTTCTCGTGCACACGACGGTCGGGATCGGGTACGAGGAGCCGCCAAAAAAAATCACGGCAATGTTGATAGAGGCGGCTCATCGCACACAGAGTTTGAAGAAAAACCCGGAGCCCTTTGTACTTTGGACACAGTTGGCTGACTATGCCATCAATTACGAAATTAACGCATACACATCTCGAGGATCGAGTTTGCCTAAGATTCTGTCTGATCTACACCAAAACATCGTGGAAGTGTTCAACGAGAACGGTACGCAAATTATGACACCGTCCTACATGGCCGACCCGCCAAGTCCTAAGATTCCCACTGAGGAATGGGATGGAAAGCTTGCTCATATAGCGGAGTAAAAGAATACCAAGTCCACTCTGGGTCTACTAAACCCCGCCCTTGCAGGTTGTCGGATTAGTTTGATTGATCCAGAGCAATGGGTAGGATTAATGCAATAGTTTTCAGAACGTTTTGGGGTTCCAGATGATCAATTGGACATTTACCGCAATAGTAACGCTTCTCGCGAGTGGCGCTCTTGCCGCTGGTATGGAGCGGTGGGGTGAGTCTGGCGACTGGACAATTTTGATCGACCTCGAGAAAGGAAACGGCTGCCTCGCGTGGAAGCCCTTCGAAGACGACATGACAGTTGAAATTGGTGTCGCACCCAATCAGGCTGGCGGTTTCTTTGCCGCCTACAATCCGGCCTGGGTTCAGATTGAGGACGGATCAACCGGTATCGTGAACTTCGATTTCGGTGACGCAAAGTTTGAAGGCGAAGCCGTAGGTGTTTTTAAAAATGGCGTCCCCGGGGGTTACGCCTTTTTCGACAACCCCGCGTTTGTAACCGAATTCGGCAAGCGCCAAAGCGTCACGATAATTGGTGAAAGTGGAACCGAAGTAGAACTTGATCTGAGTGGGTCTTCGAAAGCCATCGAGGCCGTTTTGGCATGTCAGGCAGAACAGCCTGAACCACTCAAGAACTAGGTCGTGACCGACTATTGAAGCTGATTCATGTCTGGCACGCACGGTTGCCTGTCTGCTGGCATCGCATCAGCACCTTCCGGAGCCTTGTTTCTGGATCCACCGACATCCAACTTGAACTTCGGTGACGAAAGTTGACCGGTCACATCAAACGGCCACGCGCTACGGGATAACGGTTTGCCAACTCGACGAGGTTCTGCCCTGATCGCAATAATATCTTTGACCCAATCCACTTGGCCCTTGGCCACCAATTGAACAGAACCCGTTTCAACCACGATGGAGTCTGAGCTTACCCGGCCGGCTTCGATTTTAATTGGTGCCACAACGCATGTTATGTCCGTGTAACCTTGACGGAGTTCCTCTGAAAACAGCCATGGGAAAATACCAAGCCCTGCCAACTCCAGAAGGCTGGTGCTGACATAGCCTTGTGACATCGATAAAGAAGCAGTGCCGCGCATGGAATTCACAAACGCATTGCCAGACGCGGTACTGCCTGAAACGTTGAACTCACCACTCAATCGCCCATATGCATCTATCCCGATACCCAGTTCATCGAGAATCTCTCCGAATTCCCATCCTGAGGTTGACCCCGACAAGGAGAGCCAATCAGGTGAGTCAATCAGATCCATCACTGCCCGTAGGCTGAAGTTTCCACCGCCATAAGCCATCTGGAGCGGGCCAAAATCTACGGTCCCTTCTTTTGCAGACAATTGGCTGGAAACAGAAGTTACGCCTTGTTGGCCAACAATCTCCTTAAAGTCGATCTGTACCTCGACGTCAGCCTCTCTCAGTACGCGCTGCACATCCAGAAGATCGGCTGGCTTTCCTTTCTCCTTTGGTAAAACCAGGGGCTGTACGTTGGTTTCCTTCGGTAGAACCAAGGGCTGTACGTCGGTTTCAGGATCTTTTGAAGCGTCGCCTACCAAGCTTTTAAGCTGGTCCAGCGTAGCGGTCAGGTTTTTTAGATCGTTTAAATCGAGCCTTTTACTCGCAACGTTTCCGCGAATTACAGAAGCGCCCTCGGGAAATTTTGCATCCAAAGCGGCCAGAAGGTGTGACGAACCGGCTTCAAACTCGATTGAGGCAGTGAAGTCCTCGCCCTGCTTCGACGTCACTGCATCGACGGCAAGTGCGCCAATCTCGACAGGTTGCAATTTAAGCGCAGTCAGAAAACTAGCTCCGTCGCTGACATCCAGTTCCACGTCAAAATCAAGGCCTGACAGCCCTTTCAATTCGCTGACCGATAGCGCGAGGTCAAGCGCCCAAATATCTGTGCCATAGGTGGTTGCATTAAACCTGTTGAGCGAAACAGGCCCTCGTTCATTGGACAAGCTGAAGTCGGCATTTATGCCACCGAGCTGATCGACAAAATCCTCATCCATATTTGGCAAAATCAATTTGGCCGGCCCGTTGAGTATGCCTTCGAAAGTCACGTCCTGAAGCTGAAGCAGGTCGAGAATTTCGCCGTCGGCCTTTAGAATTGGGTCCTCAATGGGTCCAGCCTGTAAGGCGATGCCCAGCATCGCAAGCCGACCATCGGGCATGCGGCGAATGCGTTCGATAGAGGCTGGCCCGATCACGTCCAGGCCTTGATCAAATGCGTTAGTTTGGAACAGAAGTTTCTCGAACTCGAAAGACGCAAGTGATCCTACCATGTGCATTTCAAAGGCTGTGAACTTCAGCTCCTGGAAACTCTTTGCTGCGTTCGGCGGCTGCCCCTCAGGATAAAGCCGCGCGTCGAATAGCAGATCAACGCCCCGAGCTGTGTAGAGGTCTTCTATCGATCCTTCTGCTGTAAGTTGCTGTCCGTCCTCAAGGTTTACGGTGGTCGTAAAGGTCTCGATTTTCAGAGCATCCTGAGAAACAAGCTCTGCTTGCAACTGGCCATTCCCTTCCAGAACTCGCTCCAGCCCAATGACTTCAAGAAAGTCACCGAATTCACCAGTGTCCATCTGCAAGACAGCACGATAGCCACCTCCCTCGCTTTCCGAAAAAGGTTCGCCGTCGTAGCTTACCGTCATTTCGCCAAAATTGGCGCGCGTCGCAAACGGCGCACTATGAGGATAGTCACCCTCGATTTCGAAACTTTGGCCGTTGACGGAGCCTGTCCCCGAGACCTTTGTTCTTTGCCCTTTGTCTACCTGTTCCAGAGCGAGAGACTGGAGGTCAAACACGAACGAAAAGCCAGAGGATTGATCATCAATGTTCAACCCAATGGATGTGAAAGTTACATTCTTGTCGCTCAGGAATGAGAGGATTCCACTACCTTCTGGGTCGCCCTCATTGGATCCGCCGGTCTCAGCTATAGCCTCTTGATTGTCCTCTTCCGTGGCGTTTTCGGGTTCAGGTTTTGGCGTCGGTCGGCCTTTTCGCCAACTTGTAGTGCCGTCAGCAGCTGTAAGGAAATTCGCCTGGAGACCGTCAACGACGAGGTTGTCAAAGTGCAGACGTCGATTGGCCAAAGCAGCAACATCCAATTCCAGTTCCAGAAGGTTCAATTCTGCAAGAGATGTTTCCGGCATAGTTTGGCTCGGGATAACCACACCACCGACGTAAATGTGGGTAATGCGTCCAAGCGCGACACTTACATCGTCATTAACCACAATCGGCTGTCCGATTTGTTCAGAAAGGACTTTTTCGACCAGGTCACGTCGCATCTCCGAGAATAGCGGCGCAGCAAGTAGCAACCAAACAAATCCGATTGTTGCAAACACAAGTAGTACGACAATCCCAATTGATCTAAGAAGCCAAGTCCTCATGCATCCCCCTGTCGTCGCCTACGCCGTTTGGTCTATCTGCAATTCGGCGTTCGCCAATCTGCTGGACTAGATGGGCACATAATTCGGTTCGCGCGCGCCGCGCATTTAGTGCTCATCGGTCCAAAGCCGCCAGGATACGAGCATCCCGCTCGTATGGGTCCTCGCGGAAATGAACGACCCCGTCTTCGACCCACGCTGTCCAGTATGTTAAAAGAACCGGCATTGGCTCAGGTAGATCAACGCGCGTTGTCTTTCCGCTATCCAAAATGGACTGCATCTTCTGTCGGCTCCAATCTGGCTCTCCCTCCATCAGAAGGCTCGCGAACTCGAACGGATACTCAAGGCGAACGCAGCCGGAACTGAGATTTCTCTCGTTTCGGTCAAAAAGGGTTTTGTCGTTTGTGTCGTGCAAGTATACAGCGTATTTGTTTGGAAACATGAACTTAACCAAACCCAGCGCATTGTCTGGGCCCGGTTGCTGAACCAGGGTCACGCCGGGGTTCTTCGCCCCCCAGTTTACAGCGTTTGCGGGGATTGTCTGGCCATCCTTGTTCCGAACGACATAATTGTTGCGTGTCAGATAGGCTGGATCCTTGCGGATGCGCGAAAGTTTGTCCTTACGAAAAATCGAGGCGGGAACGGTCCAGGTGGGATTGAATTCCATGTACTCAATTTCATCTCGAAACACCGGGGTCTTTCGATAGGCTGACCCTGTGATTGATCTAGTGGTCCAAAGCGTGCCATCCGATGTGACCAAATATGTGCGGGCTCCTGCAATGTTCACCAGCACGAATTCGTCGTCGACTTCCCGCATAAGCCAGCGGCCGCGTTCCAAGCTGAGACGCAACTTGTTTATGCGATCTTCCACCGGTTTGTTTAGCGATGCGAACGTCTTACCGCCAATGACCCCATCGGCTTCTAATCCATGCCGACTCTGAAAGGATTTGACTATTTTCACCAAGCTATCGTCGTAAACCCAAGCTGGGTTTGTGCCGTTTTCGCCATCTTCAGAAGAACCGCTTGTTTCAACGTAGCCTTCTGCCGCCAGCCTTTCGCGCAGCTTAGCGACGGCAGGGTCCACCATCTCTGGTTTAAGAACGGTTTCATCCGGAACATTGGTCCAACCGCCCTGTAAAGCAATGGCCCTATACTTACTCAGTGCTTCGACAAGCATCACGTACTGCGCATTGTCGATATCAATACGTGCGATTAACGCGCTAAAACCTTCACCTTTAAGAAACTGATTCAGGGCAACGGCTGGGTCTTGTTGAATTACCGGTTTTGAGAAGTTCCAATCGTCGTCCAGTGCATTTGGGTCTACTTTTCCAAACACCAAATGATGGACCAGTTTCACCGCAGCGTCCGTTGCCAGAATATCGAACAAAGCTTGATTAGAAACATCGCCAGTTTGGGCGGCCTTAAATGCGGTTTGAAGCTCCGCTAAGTCAAAATCTTCCGGTCTGAAGCCCTGTTCTATTGCACTATCCAACTCATCAAAGAGTTCGTCTGACAATTCATCGCGTGTCCACGCAGGAGTGAAGTCCCTCTCTTCGTAAAAACGCGGCACTAGGATTTCAGCATCCAAGCTCTTGCTGTCAGGTAGCGTGCTACTCACTTCCAACTCGGCACCGAGTAGAGCAGCAATCTGCTCTGAGATCTCGTTTGCGACGCTTGGGTTGGGGAATATTGTTACCAATGCAGTTAGCGAAATCGCGACTAACGACTTAACGTGACCCACCAATACCTCCTGCGGCTTCGCGCTATATGCTGTCTCTATGTGGAAGGATACTCATACATAATGTATAATCAAATCGTAATTTATGATTTTAGTATGGCCATTTGATTGGAGGGCTCGAGAGCCGTGTGTATATGCAGGGGATCGGCGCTGAACGTCCAAACGATCCTGTGGACGAGGCGGCCCTGTTGAATCTACTGTCATTGCAGTATCGACGGAGTTGGGCGGGTTATGGCGACATTTGTATTGGTCCATGGAGCGTGGCAAGGGGGATGGTGCTGGGCTCGCGTAGCCGCGCTTCTGCGCAGGGAGGGCCACGACGTTTTTACCCCTACACTGACAGGTCTGGGCGAGCGTGCTCATCTCGAGAGTGACGAAACCGATCTGGCCATGCATATCGAGGATGTCCTGGGGGTGATCACGTGCGAAGAACTCTCTGACATTGTTTTGTGCGGTCATAGCTATGGCGGCATGGTTGTCACCGGAGTCGCAAATAGAGCGCCCGACCACATTCGCTCACTTGTGTACCTCGATGCGCTCGTGCCGGGCGATGGGCAGGCCGCCTTGGATGTGTTGCCTGCGGATATCGCGGCAGGGCTTCGTGATAGTGCCGTCGATGGCAAAGTCGCGCCGGGCCCAGCGGAGGCTTTTTCGGTGAATGGAGCAGACTGTGCGTGGGTAGACCGCCGAAATGTCGCGCAACCACTCAAGACATTTGAGCAACCGATTCAACTGGTGAGCGGCGGAACCAAGGTGTTAAAGCGGACCTACATCTATGCCACTGGCTGGGTCCCAGGGCTTGGCCAACCGTTTTTTGAGCGATACCAGCATCAGTCGGGGTGGACAGCGGTTTCGGTGCCATTCGGGCACTACGTGATGATCGATAGGCCTGACGACTTGGCCCGAATGCTAATGTCCGCGATTTGAATTTGGCCGCCGGATCCTGCACGAGCGCGCGGACAGCGAAATCGCCCGCATAGGAATAGTTATTGCTTCTATCCCGATTGTCCTACTTCAATCAGCGCTTCGGGCGAGATGCGCCGTAGCTCCGCAAGTGAATCCGCGTCTCGACTGATCAGCTGGCATTGATCTCAAACCGAAGCTTCAGCTTCAATGGCAGGCAACCGATCTCGGCGCCGTCACTTTCGGATGCTCGATAATGAGTATGCGGTACTAGCTAGGAAAATAAGATCGGCTCAGACAAGGCGCTCGACGTTATCTTGGCCAACAAGTCTCTCACAATTGCCTTAGAACTGTTTCCCACTGACTAGGGTTGAATTTTTTCGACCAGAGTGCACTCTTGATTGTGGATGAGCGTCTAAAGTCGATTGAGCTGAGAGAGGACTACTATAAATTGAACGAATTCTACGCACCGCGCAAACTTATGGGCAAAAAATGCAAACTTATGCGCAAATCTCGCGCAAGGTTATGGGCGTAGAATCCGTAATTTTCTGAATGTAATCAGTGTTGGGCGCGCAACGATATGCGCGCGCCTACAGATTTTTGTAGGTGCGCCCAAAGCTTTGCATTTCGCCTAAAGATTTGCATCTTTGGCCCAAAACATTGGGCGCAAAAGCCACGCACAGAATTTAGAATTCAAAGCTAATTGCGCACAGCGCAAATTTTGGTTGGTCCCATGCCATAGACGTGGCCTCCGTGAAGCTTGAAGTTTGCCGCTTCCAACCCAAAGTGGACAAGAATGATCTACGTCAAGAGCGGAATGCGGACTTCCGCCGTAGTTTTCTCAGATGGCGGCTGTAGGCTACAAGATAAGCGGGTGCTATTGCTTAAGGTCAGCGATGCCCAGGAATCCGGACTTTGCAAAATTTAGCGGACGGCCCAATTCGGACGTGGCCCGATGGGCGTCGTTGCTGCGGTGCAGCCCGCCAAGCCAGCCATTCGCCGCGAGCGCAACGCTAGAAACTAATTCGACGCGAGCACATGACCTTGCCGAAACCACCTGCCAAGAGGCCGGAGATTGTTCCATTGTCGATTTCCAGATCGACTTTTATCAGGCTCGGACTCGCCGGGTTCATAAACACCCCTTGTTCGATTTGAAATGATCGTTGAGATGATACGACAAAGTCGTGCAATACACATGCTAAGGGCCCCGCAGCCATCCCCGTCGCGGCTTCTTCCTCAATCGCGTATCGGGGCGCAAACATGCGGGTTGTAGCGTCTCGGTCGGTCGCCGATGGGTCTCTTGTGAAGACGTAGTAGCCGATCAAATCCAGTCGTTCGCTGATTTGCGTGATTTTGGCAAAATCTGGTTTCACATTGGCAAGACCATCGGCATCAGCGAGGCCGATGACAATGAAACTGTTACCGGTATTGACTAAAACCGGTGGTATTTCCTGATCAAGATGATGTCTGTTGATCCCAAGGGAGTTCAGTACATCGTCGATGCTTACACCTTTTTCCACCCATTCCTCTGGTATCGCGTATTTTGGGGCCAGCTGTTCCATATAGGCGGCACCCTCTTTCATTAGTATGCGCCTTGGCCCATCAACTGTCGCCTTCGAGGTGTTGGGATTGGGAATCCGGCCCAGCGCGTCAAGGTGAGAGAAGGCGGCAATTGTTGCATGACCGCAATGAGCGATGCGCCTGTTCGGTGTGAAGAAATCCAGTTTGAAGCCCTCTGTCTTGGACTGCGACACAAAGGCCGTTTCGGACAATCCAACCCTTGCCGCGACGGTTTGCATATCCTGTTCGCCCAATTCATCAGCATCCAGGACGACGCCTGCGGGATTTCCACCGGCGCCACTGTCGACAAAGCCGTGTACGATTTCAACCGTTACCTGTCTGACAGTATTTGCTTGCGTATTCATTGGTTTTCTCCATGCGTCGGCCGCACCTTTGAGCATGGTGCGGCCAGTTTTACGTCAGTTGCTGGCGGCGGTGATGCGGTTCAGAAAGGCGGTCATTTGCGCCGCAATCTCGGGCCCATATTCTTCCAGCGCGAAGTGACCCGTATCGAGCAGATGAAACTCGAGATCATTCAGATCGCGTTCATAGGGATAGGCGCCTTCGACCGGAAAGATGTGATCATTCTTACCCCACATCAGTAGCGCCGGGGGTTGATGCTTCCGAAACAGCGCTTGCCATTTTGGGTACTCGGCAACATTGGTGCCGTAGTCTAGGAAGAGTTCAAGTTGCACCTCTTGATTACCTTCGCGGTCGAGCAGGTATTGGACATGCCAATAATTGTCGGGACTGATCAGTTCCGGTTTTTTAACGCCGTGGGTGAACTGCCATTTGGTTGCATCCAGAGTGAGGAATCCACGAAGCTGGTCGCCGTTCTCTTGCGATGGCTCGGCCCAATAGGCTTTGATTGGATCCCAGAACTCGCGCAGCCCTTCCTCGTAAGCATTCCCGTTTTGAATGATGAAGCCGGTTACCCGCTCGGGCTGTTCCGCAAACATTCGGAAACCAACCGGGGCACCATAGTCCATCAAATAGACCGAGTACTGTTCGACTCCCTTCCGGTCGAGCAGCGATGTCATCATTTCGGAGATATTCGCGAAGGAATACTCGAAGCCTTCGGCCTTTGGCATCTCCGACGCTCCAAATCCGGGAAAATCGGGTGCGATCACGTGGTAGTGCTTGGCCAGTTCAGGGATAAGGTTGCGGAACATATGTGATGAGGTCGGAAAGCCGTGAAGCAGCAGGACAGTA
Source organism: Ruegeria sp. CDSB029 (assembly GCF_059611125.1). Lineage (NCBI taxonomy): Bacteria > Pseudomonadati > Pseudomonadota > Alphaproteobacteria > Rhodobacterales > Roseobacteraceae > Ruegeria > Ruegeria sp. CDSB029. The sequence goes on along the minus strand of NZ_JBXWOX010000021.1, from coordinate 70,992 downwards.
GGTCTGTTTGGATCTCCTGCTTCACGATAGGCGATAGCGATGTCGCCGATTTCTTCCGTGCGGAAGCTGACAGCCTGCGTAGCTTCAATTCCAGTCTCTGCGGCGATTGCTGGCGCCGGTGTAAATGGCGCAGCAATGGAAAGTGCGAGAATGCTGGCGCTCAGGACGGATTTCAGATTGCGCGACATGGATGTTTCCTTTCTTCAGGTTACGGCGTGCGTGCTTGAACGCGCGGGGCTTGATATCGGTCAGTTTTGCTGACCCAGTGCCTCTTCGAGCCTTGCGTTTCGAGCTTTCAGTGCTTCCAACTCAGTGCGAAGCGGGACGAGGTAATCTTCAAATTCTTCAAGGGTCAGGCGTTGGGGGATGTGCTGCGGGCAGTTCCAGTCCATCGCCTCAAGCTTGATCACAATCGCCCGCTCAGGATGAGCGCGATAGCCCGGCTCACTCAGGCGTTGCATCAGCGCCGGATCGGCATTGGCATCAATGAGTTTCGCCCGACCCCAGATCTTGAGGCGCCGCTGATTGGGATAATCCATCAGGATCAGCGAGATTCGGTCATTGCCCAGCAGATTCCCAGTGCTGAGATATTGCCGGTTGCCGCGGAAATCGGCGTAGGCAAGTGTCCGTTCATCCAACACTTTCAGAAAACCCGCTGGTCCACCGCGAAATTGTACATAGGGCCAGCCGGTTTCCGAGACTGTTGCCTGATAGAAGCCGTCTCTTTGCCCGATGAACCTGGCCTCGACCGGGCTGATTGAGTCCTCCTGACGCGTGCCGTCCAGAAACTTCGCGTAGCCGTTAGCTGACCCGTTTTTGGCCTGCGTTTCGCGAACGGAGGACGTGAAGCTGATCTCTGCAAAGGGTCGTGCCATTGAATTCTCCATCTCGGCCTGGGCGATGCCCTGGGACTGAGGTGAAGTTAGTTGGAGCTTTCAAGTTGCGGAATTTGGATACTTGGCAATATATTATTCAAAAATATGGAATAATATCTTGGACAGATTTCACGCGTTAAAAGTCTTTGTGAAGGTCGCCGAACTAAAAGGTTTCGCTGCTGCGGCCCGCGACCTCAACATGTCACCACCGACAGTGACCCGAATGGTTTCTATGCTTGAGGACAGCCTCGGGCTACGTCTTTTTGTACGCACAACGCGCTCAGTGATGCTGACTGATAGCGGGCAAAGGTTTTTTGAGGATGCCAGACGTATTCTGGCTGACCTTGAAGAGGCCGAGCGCGCCGCTGTCGGTTCCTATGCCGAACCGACCGGGGAAATTAGTGTTACTGCATCAGTCCTGTTTGGCCGTATGTTCGTCACTCCAATTTTGGGCGAATTTCTGGATCTGTATCCAAAGCTCTCAGCGCGCACGCTCTATGTGGACCGAGTGGTCAATCTGATTGATGAGGGTCTCGACGTCGGGATCAGAATTGGCAACCTCGCTGATTCCAGTTTGATGGCTGTCAGGTGTGGTACGGTGAGGCAGGTCGCGTTTGCTTCCTGTAAATATCTTGACCAATATGGCGAACCAGATACGCCCGATGATTTATCCTGCCATGCAATCATTAATTCAACTGCCTTGAATGCATCGGCCCAATGGCATTTTCAACGGGGCAGAAAGACTGTCACCAAACGCATGAGCCCACGCATCAGCATGAACACAAATGACGCTGTGATCGAGTTGGCCTTGCAAGGTCATGGTGTCGGGCGGCTTCTGTCCTATCAAGTCGCACCCTACATTGCAGATGGGCGGCTCAAGACTGTTCTAAAGTCGTATGAACCACCCGAAGTCCCCATCCATCTTGTGCATCAAGAGGGACGAACCGTGTCTGCGAAGGTGCGCACCTTTGTTGACTTTGCTGTCGGACGTCTAAAATCAGATCCCCTTCTTGTCGGGAATCAAACACAGGTCCAAAAGCAAGATTAACAAATGGGCGGGCGTCGCGCTATTCAGCCACTGCCGCGACCGAGGCGATCCATGCATTTGGCACAAAGGCATCATCCAACGCGGTTTCCGCCACATGGTTCGTATAGTTCGACAGGGTTTTCAACGCTGTGCCGAGGATGACTTCCAGCATAGATCGGCGTGTGTAACCAGCCGTCAGAAACGCTTCGACCTGTGCGTCGCTGGGCCAGCCTCGGCTTTCGTTGATCACGATGGCGAATTTGCGCAGTGCTTCCAATTTGGGGTCGGCGATAGGGCTGCCATCGCGTAACGCTGCGATCACGTCTTCGGGGACACCGGCCATCTGTGAAAGAGTGGTATGGGCGGCCATGCAGTACTTGCACCCGTTCAACCGGTTGTTAGTCATAAGGATGATCTGGCGCTCAGTCTCTGACAGGCTGGTCTTTCCAAAGATGCTGGAAAGTGTCGTATAGCCTTCCAAAATTGCGGGCGCTTCGGCCATGGCCGCATAAAGGTTGGGTACAAAACCATATCCTTTCAGCGATGCTTCCAGAATTGGTTTCGCGGCATCAGGGGCTGAGGCGATTGTATATGTCTCAAAATCAGTCATGTCTGGTTTCCTTTGGGAAGAGTTTTCGACACACGCGAATTGTCATTGCGGACAGGGCGTCTTGGAGAAATGCCGGCCTTTTGGAGAGGGGAGAGGCAGCGGCGGCTCCGACCGGCAAAAGCCACCAAATTCCTCGATCAAAGGCTGCCGACAGGCGTGTGGTGGATGTCTGCCCACTTGGCATGGGCGCCTTGGATCACGGTCTCTTTGTCCTCAAGGTACTTCTTGAAGATTTCCTCATTCACAAAGAGATAGAGCTTGTCGTCCACGATATCGGCATACCGAACATCGCCATCAAGCTTCTTGCCTACATAGACGCCAAAGGCGCAGAATCCGCCGAATTGAGGCAGATGTGCCGTCGGATCCGCCTCGAATGTGGCTTTCGCTGCCTGCGACGCAAAATAGTAGTCCACTCCATCATGGGCCGATGTAAAAGTGGCGTTGCCCATTTCGGGTTTTTCGGCTTCAAACATCGATACAGGATCGACGCCATGCATGCCGAGGGGCTGCCCGGTCAAGGTAAGACTGTTCGAAACGTTGTATTCATCGTCAGCCAATGCCGCTGCCGCCAGGGCGAGAGTCAACGCTGTTGTAAGCGCGGGAAATGTAAAGATGCGTGTCATGATATGTCCTTTCAGGATGTCAGGATCAAATTTGAAGATCGATTTGTGTCAGGCCGATTGGCCAATGCGCTCAACCGCGTCGTCGGTCCACCAGACGCCGTTGGCGACCATACGGAAGTTGATGATGGCGGCGAGATACCCGTCACCTTCAGGCACCTTAGCCCCGGCTGTGGCATCGCGAACGACAGCGACTTCGTAGCCTAGCTCCAGCAGCTCGTAGAGATGCGCCTGCGTACAAAGGTTCGCCGACATCCCCGCGAGGATAACCTTGTCGATCTTGCGTTTACGCAATTGCAGGTTCAGGTCATTCTGAGCAGGGCTGTAAACCTTGTGTGGCGAGCAAATGATGGTTTCGCCATCCTCGATGTACTTCTTGTATTGCGGCATCCAGTCGGCACCTGAGCCCTCGAAGTTGTCCAAATTGAGCGGTCCCAGGCGGTCAAACATGCCGATGCTGTGCATCGTGGCTTCCAGAGTGCCCTCGAACTCCCACTTGTGGTCATGTGGGTAGTAATAGTGGGGCGAGATGAAGACCGGCATCCCCGCAGCCTTGGCGGCAATGAAAAGCCGTTCGATATTGTCGACCGTGCCCTGTTCGGTCACGCTTTCGCCAACGACACCCCACGTCACACCGTCCTCTGACAAAAAATCAATCTGGGGGTCGGTCACCACAAGCGCAGTACGCCCCGGCTCGATGGTCATGTCGATTTGGGGAAGGCCTGGATTTTCCGGGTCAGCATAGTAGGCGCGTGCTTCGTCGGTCGCGGCATGGGCCTGCCCGCCAGCCACTATTGTTGTACCTGCCGCGGCCGCACCGGCGGCTTGTTGCAAGAGTCGCCGGCGCGCCATATCAACGCGTTCGGGCGTGACGTCGCAAGCGCAGCTTGCTCCATGTTTGTGGTCATGATTGCTCATTGCAAATTTCCTTTGTCTGAGAGGGGCAAATGGGTTTGCTTTACTCGGCAGCGCCCCAGGTGGATCTGACAAAGAAGAAGTTATGCACCACATCGATTGAGGTATCGGCCCGCCCTGCCAAGGTTTTGGCCGAACCTGCCATGTGGTCTTGAGGTATGTGCCTAGTCGGAGGTCGCTTGCTGCCTGAATCGTGCCGGAGCCTGGCCAACCCAGCGCTTGAAGGCGCGGCTGAACGTGCTCTGTTCCGAAAACCCGGTCATAAAGGCGATCTCGGCTATGGAAGCTTTACCGTCACGGAGCAGGTCACGGGCAAGTGCAACTTGCGCCTGACCAAGAACGTCGCGATAGGTCAGCCCTTCTTCGGCCAACCTGCGGTAAAGCGTGCGCTCGCTCATTCCCATCTCTTGTGCGACATGCGCTGCTTGCGGCGCGCCGTTACTCAAGGCCGGTGTAAGCCGGTGGACAATTGTTTGGCTCAGTGAGGTGTCGTCATCGCGAGAGTTGAACTCCTCATCCAGGTGCTTCGTCATGAAATCTGACAAGCCCGGATCGCCAAGACGATTTTCGCTTTCCAGCATAGCAGGGCGCATAGCAATGGCGTTGTGGGCGCTCCCAAATCGAACCGGGCACCCGAAATATTCGGCGTAACGCTCTGGTTCTTGTCTGCATGGATGCTGAAACGTGACATATGCAAGCGACAACCCATCACCCACAAACCGATGCATGTTCCTCGCAAAGGCCGCAAGCGCGCATTCGTTGCGCAGCTCCAAGGCAGCGCGATGTGATGTTTGTCCCTCAAAAATCCAAAGGACCGGATCGCCGGTTTCATCAAGTCTGTAAACTGCGGTGTCCGTTACGAGACGAAAATAACGCTCGATCCGTTGCAAAGATTGCCGCAAGGTCGGAGCTGTCTTTACGGCTAGGCCAAGGACGCCGAGATCATCGGTTGCAATCGCGTTCGCATAGGCCTCAACCAACGCGGCCTCGTCCGCTTGTTGCGCACGAATCCAATCGATCAGATCGAAATACGCATCATCCGCCAATTGGCCGTCTTGAGCTTCTGGTAGACGCAGCACGACAGCGCCATTCGAAATCAGGGCGCCATCGTCGTTTAGCGTCATCCCGGCGGCGTTGGCCATCGCGCGGGCGAATGCGTAAGTTACACTTGCCATACAGTGAGATTAGCACTGGAAAGCTCTTTCACGCCAGATCGTCCAACCCTGTGATAGGTATAATAAATAGAGACAGCCTCGATCTTCGGGCGCTTGAGGATAAATGCGCCAAACTGATAACACTCGTCATCAGGTTTTCTGAACGGTATCGTCCGAAAGCGTGCGGAAGCATGCAGCCATAGAGGTCATGGTAGATGGGCGAAATTTTCATATCTGTGCTGCTGCCGCTCGCAGTTGTTGTCATCATGTTCTGCCTTGGCCTCGGACTCACAGCGGCTGACTTTCAACGTATCGGACGACGTCCACGGGCCTTTTGCGTCGGCGCTCTCAACCAGATCATTTTGCTGCCTTGCATCGCTTTGATGGTGACTTTTATCTTTGGGATTTCCGCTGAGGCAGCCGTTGGCATCATGATTTTAGCGGCCTGTCCGGGCGGGGCGATCAGTAACATCGTGACCAAGCTTTCGAATTGGGATGTCGCTTTGTCCGTTACTCTTACAGCAGTCTTCAGTCTGACTTGTGTCGTTACCGTACCGCTCATCCTGGGGTTTTCGATGCAGATGTTCATGGGGGCAACTGCGCCCGCTATCGACATTTCTTCGACGGCTTTAGCAATGTTTTTTTTAACAGCTTCACCGATCCTAGCCGGGGTGATCGCGCGATCCTTGGCGCCGCGAATTGTAGCTGCGGTCGAACCAATCTTTAGCAAGGTCTCTATGCTACTTTTTGCGATGGTCATCGGAGGCGCTATCATTTCAAACTGGGTGGTGGTCGCGGATAACTACCTTAGGCTTGGACCCGCACTTTTTGTTGTAGGTGCGTCACTCACGTTTATTGGCATCATGACTTCAGGGATGCTCGGATGCACAGACATCGAGGCGAAGACGATTTCAATTGAGACCGGCGTTCAAAACGGAGCTTTGGGAATCGCAATTGCCACTTTGCTGTTGCCTAACACCAATGGGTTAAGCGAATATGCCATACCATCCGCAATTTATAGCGTGGTCTGGATCGTAACAATGTTGCCTGTCTTCGCCCTGCTTGCGCGAAGAAGCCCAATTTCATGATCCTGACGCCTATTCGCTAGCTTTGGTTATGCGCTGAGCCAAGCCCCTTTGTTTCCATGCCAGAGCGCCGTCTGGTCAAAGAGCGATCAAGGAGCTCCAAAGCCCGTTGTGGAACGGCCGCTTTGGCGATTTTCCCTGTTGAAGGGAAGAGCTGTTGCTGCCAGTGCGGTGGATCCTGCGTCAGCGAAGGTGTAGACGCCAAGGTCAGTTTTGTCCGCAAGTCGGAATTGCAAAGTCTTGGATTAAGTGTCCGGATTGGGCTGGACCTGCCAAACATGCAAGCCGCGGAGAATGGCCGCATCGAGCCCACTTTGGCCGATGCCGCGCGTTGCCCGAATTACAGAAATGCGCAGAACGCGGACTTTGCAAAATTCGAAGAACGATCATTGCGAGTCTTTGCCGAGACCTTTTGGAGCAACCGCTATTGGGAACTAGCTGGATATGCTTTTGATCTAATCTGCTGCTCTGCCGAAATCTCGCGCCTGTTGCAGGTCGCTTTGATTGCAAAGTCAGGCGATGGTCACTGTCCCGAATTGGTTTTCGCGATACTGCAAAGCAGATCAACATGTCGATCCAACCAATCCTCGTCCAGTGCTTCGTGACGTATGAGCTTGCGGAAATAAGGTGCCGCGACTGCTAGTTCTATAAGCTGTTCAACCGGAACATTCGTGGCGATCTCACCGCGGTCTATTGCGGCTGCAAATACTGCTTCAACACTTGCGAACCTGTCTTTCATGAATTCAGTGATCACCAACCGCGCTTCTTCGTCGGTGGACGCAGCAGCGACCACCTGAGGCGCGATTTGGCCCCATGGTGTGTCATTAAAGGCTCCCATCAGTACGCCGAGTAACCAGCGCAGGTCAGATCGCAGCGGGCCATCGGTTTTGGGTGGTATGTTCGGCGGTGTTGCGATGCGCCTGAACGCTGCATCACGCAGACTGCGCGCATCTGGCCAGTGCCTGTAAAGTGTACTGCGCGAAATGCCAGTTGCCTTCGAAACTGCGCCATGAGTTACGTGCAACACGCCCTCATCCCTCAGTATCCTTTGCGCCGCATCAATCGCAGTCTGTCGTGTGGCGATCAGCCTAGGATCTTCTTTCAATCGCCCCTCCTGTAGAACACTTTGTTGCGCTATAGAACATTTTGTTCTATAAGTGTGATCAGCTAAAAACTAAAGCTCAATACTCAATTCCGCAAACAAGTCTTGTCAAAATGGGAGCGTATCAATGTTCAAAGTGGCAGCAACCCCGCTGGCGGTACTCTTATCGATGGGTGCGACAACCGCATTGTCCGAGAGTGGCACCTACGAGCTGGATCCTGGACACAGCCAGGTATTGTTCAGCTACGACCACATCGGGTTCTCAGAAACATTTGGAATGTTCTCAGGTTTTAGCGGCGAGATAGAGTTCAACGAAGATGATCCGTCTGCTTCGTCTGTCACAGTGTCTATGCCTGTAAAATCCATGATCACGGGCTGGGATGCCCGTTTGCAACACTTCATGTCCGATGACTTTTTCAGCGCGAGCGACGGTGACGTGGTCACATTTGCCTCAACCAGCATTGAAGTAACCGGGGACAATTCCGCGGATATTTCTGGCGACTTGACCATGAACGGCGTCACCAAGCCTGTTGTTCTGGAAACAACGCTTAACAAGTCAGCGCCATACCCGTTTGGCCCAAAAGAGGGCACGCCGACCTTGGGGCTGGCTGCCACGGCGACTATCGTGCGGTCTGAATTCGGACTTGGGGCCTTTGCACCTGCGGTGAGCGACGAGATAGAGCTCTTGATCAATATCGAAGCGTTAAAAGCTGAATGATGCGTGCAGGGGCACCGATACGGCGCTGAGCACTCAATCTTTGATTTTGGCGGATGGTCAACACGATGAATGTACACCTGAGAACATTGGCGGTTGCTGTGACGGTAGTGACATTGATGTGCTCGATGGCGTCCGCGCAAGAGCGCTCCTTGCCGGAGCGCATCTCGCCCCGTCCTGAAACGACAAGCGGCGTGCCGCACACTCAGATTGGTGTCGAAATTAATGCCGATTTGGCCCAGCTATTGCTGGAGCGAGTTGCGCAATTCCCGGGGGTCATACTTGGCCCCACACGCATATCATTACCTGGCGCGATTGGCTTTCAGCTTGATCCCGATATGTTGTTGTCCCAACCGAACTCTATCGTCGGTGGGTTTGAGTTTGCGCACATGCATCCTGATGGCAGCTTGCACGCCTCGCTCGACCCAGAAATGGCGCGAAGGGCAATTGAGGCTGGCTGGGCCGTAGCTCACCCTTGGGCCAAGCAACGTCCTGGGTGGAGCGGCTTTGTCATGATCTATACTCCAACCACACCCGAAGAGCTGGATGTCGTCATCGAACTGGTTGAAAGCTCGTACACCTTCATCACCGGAAACACCTTGGGCTAAGCTCGAATTGCGCGAAAGTGTGCGGGGACGCCTGTTTTCTGTCAGAGAGCAGTTTCAGCCACCTTGTTTCTCGCAGTCATTTTTTTCTTAAATTGTCGCCGTGGCGAATGCTCGATACCTTCAAGCCATTCACACTAATGGTAGCTGCCGTCCGCTTGTTAGATTTTGCAAAGCTCGGAGTGGAAGTTCCGCTTCGGGCTGCCATCGGTCACAGATGAGAAGAACTACGGACTGATACCATTAGATTGGATATTTCGAAGTGAACCTTCGTTAGCGACGTGAAATGCGTTAATCATTCACCTTAATTCTAGGTTTCGCCAGCCAATAAGACGTTTTGCTCGGCTGTGTGTTTCAGCGCAAGTTTGGGAACTTGCAGGCTTAGCAAAATGCCCAGGCACAAGTTTTGGTCACAAAAATCTATTCGTCTGTTAATTTTGGTTCAGAGGAATTGGTTTGGCTAAAAGGACCACATCGACTGATGAAGCGGAAAATTGCTGCGATCCTAAGCCTCGATGTCGTCGATTATACCAAGCGCATGTCAGAGGATGCTGAGACCACGCTGAACACTCTACAACGCATTTTGGACGATGTGATCAGACCGTTGGTCCATGAAAACAAAGGACGAATATTCAAGCTGATGGGAGATGGTGCTTTGGTTGAGTTTGTTGCAGCCACAGACGCAATTAATGCTGCCAGCCAGATTTTCAATCAGATGAGAGATGAAGACGTAACACTTCGAGGAGGTCTCCACGTTGGCGACGTAATGCCAAATGGCACAGACTTGTTCGGAGAGGCCGTGAATGTTGCGTCGCGCCTTCAGTCCAGCGCGCATATTGGAAGTTGTCTCGTCAGCAAGACAGCTGCTGAAGTTGCGGGAACTTCGCTGGCGGTTGCTTTGCGACCAGAAAGCTCGATACGGTTGAAGGGAATTCCAAATCCAGTTGAAGCCTACTCTATTGATTTAGATGGTGACAAAAGACGCGCAAAGAACAAGCTGCTGGCTAGCTCTCAAGACGTCCGCTTTGCAAAATCAAAAGACGGTACAACGCTTGCCTGGACATCCACTGGAAGTGGTAGAAAGTTACTGGTCACACCAAACTGGCTTAGGCATCTGGAATACGATTGGACGATGAACACCATCGCCGGGTGGTTGCCGCTGCTTTCTGAAAATCACTGCCTTTATCGGTTTGATGGTAGAAACAATGGCTTGTCCCAGAGGGGCGTGCAGGATGTGTCTTTGAATCGGATCGTCGAAGATGTTGAGGCCGTACTGGACGCAGCCGGGATCGAAAAAGTTCCATTGTTTGGCATTTCTTTTGGGGCAACCATTGCCGCGGCTTTTGCCGCAAATAATCCTGACCGTGTTTCGGGGTTGGTTCTTCTCGGTGGATTTGCACAAGGACTCGCGGTGCGTTCACAGCCCGGAATTGCCGCGCTTGGGCAAGCAATGATGGATATGAGTCTTGAAGGCTGGAACGATGAATACCCTTCTGCAAGAGACTTGATGGCGCAATCATTTGCTCCAACCGCAAGTCCGCATGACCAGCGCACTTATGCAGAATTTATGAAAGTGGCAATGGACCATCAGGATTGGCTCAAGATTGGACCACTGGTCGCAGGGGTCGACGTAACCGATCTACTTCTGCGGATCACCTGTCCGGCTCTGGTTATGCACGCTAATCGAGACAGGATGCACAGTGTTGAACAAGGTAGGATTTTCGCCTCCGGTATCCAGAAGGCGCGCTTTATTGGCCTTGAGACAGCAAACAATACGATGCCAGAGTATGATCCTGCCTGGCCTAAAGCCCTAGTGGAAATAGAGCGTTTTTTGAATTCAATTTGAGCAGTGTACGTTGTTCTTCGCCAAAACTTTATTGTTCGAAGGTAAGAGGATGCCGTGCGCCCTTCGATTTTCGATACTGGAATTTAAAAACTCTAGGCTTCTCGTCATCGACCGCTTTGTCCTGATCTCGGAAATTGCAAAGTCTTGTTGCGAATGTCCGGTTTGGGCTGGTTGCGGTCAACCATGCTCATCGTAGAGACTGGTGGTTCATGGTTCCGCAGAGCAGTGTTGGGGAAATGCTTATCCGGGGCGCTTTGGTTCCTAGCAGGAGAGGCGCTTAGAAGAAGCGCGCACTACTACAACGACAGTCGCCATAGACTTCAGATGTCAAAAATTGGGTAATGACGGCAGGTAAGCTGTACTAGCGGTCTGGGTCTGTATCGAGTTTGCCCCAGAAATCGTCAACCAGATCTGAGAAGCCATCATTCGAGGCCGCCTTGGGCAGTAGATCAGCTCCTCGCCGGCGTTCGACCTCGGCCATTAGTTCTTCTTCTGTTACTGTCTCAACCACATCACATCGAAGAGCTTCAATCTCGTCCGCTGTCCACGACTCAAATTTGTCAGTGTAGAAGCCTAGGGAATACGGCTCGTCATCAGAAATCTGCTTGATCACAGCATTCCAATCTTCGCTCTGGTTCGATTCCTTTTCGACCCTCTATTCAGGTTCGCGAATGGACTCACGGATCAACGGCGGCAGCTTTGCCTGAGCGCTTTCCATATCCACTCCGGTTGTTAGCAGCCACATGTCCACGATCTTGCGAACAAGCGACCAAACAGTTTGATTTCGTGGGTGGTCTTCAATTCTGCCGCCAAGGCCTTTTTCCTGAATGCCCAGCTGTTCAGCGGCCCGTTCGTTCATTCGAATATTGTAATCAGACACTTCCGCGAGTTCTGAATCGTTCTCAGCCACAGCTCGGGCGACCTCTTGATCACCAACATAGACAACCACCTTCAACATCCCGCTACCCCTTCCTTCGCCGGTTGATCACTCGGTCCAGGTGGCCGTAGTCCAGATCTCGCATGATCCTTTGCACTTGCTCTGGATCGACTTCGCGATCTTTTCCAGCGGTGTGGACGATGTGTCTGACGTAGATCGCCAACGCGACAATGATCACGGCGGATAAGATCAAGCTGAAATGCTCGGGCCCCATCACTAAGTCTTCTTCCTTGGGTCTTCGTTCCCGAGGTCGTCGAACACGTTGCCGCTACCATCAGTGATCTCAACATCATCGTCGTCAGTCACTAGATCCCAGGTGTTCTCTTTGACCCATTCATCCCGCCATTTGGGCGCGTCGGCCGGACGCTGTGCAAAATCGGCGATTTGCTCGAAAATCATTTTGCGCAATGCAAGCCAGACCTCCGGACCCTCTTTGCGACGAGCTTGCAACTCTGCGATCAAGTCACTTAGAGGAACATCCTTTAACGGGCGCCCGAAGGTCTCTTCTTCTGAAAAATCATCTGTCATCGCTCAACATCCTCGACACTGATCGTCAAGACTAAGATCTTGTTTGGTTTTACAGTGATCTGTTTTCCTTCAATCTCTCGAAGTTGGCCGTTCACCAAAATCTCGCAGATTACGAAAATTGGGATTTCCTCTTCTGCAGTCTCGTCACTCATCTGGCTTACCCTTCGGATCAGGCACCTTTCGCGACCGGATCTCATCCGAGGTAATCGGCTTGGTTAGTTTTGCTCGACCGGCCGCAATTTCAGCCTCCCGAAGCCTAAGCAAACGCAAGGTTTGTTCATCCAGCTCAACGTCGTCATCATCACCCATCAGACTTCTCCCGAGTAAAGTAACAGTGAGAACAGAGCACTTGAGACCTGTCGGCTGTCCGAACGATGTCACCAACGAGGCCCCACTCTTCACACGTCACACCGCATCGAAATTCCATCCAGTCAGCGTACTCCTGGATGAGATCGTGGTATCGACTGAAACCGATGAAAATCTGGCCATCCTGGCCTTTCTTAATATCCGAGATCTGAATAGTTCCAGGGTCCAGTGCCCTGAAATCCTGACTGAAGGAAAGCTTGTGGAGTGCTTGCGAAATCATGGCGAGCCAGCCCTTTCCGACAGCAGGAACAAGAGATGCGCAGTCCGGAGAAACGAGGTCTGGATAGTTTTCCACAATGTCTAGCCTAAGGCTGTCGGGCCAGGATTCTTCAGCGCCCTCAAATCGCCGCCGCAGAGCATCATTGTAGCACCAGCTGCAAAGCGTCGTCACAAACCCAAGGAAGTTCTGGCGTTGGGCAGAATTAGAACAACCTTCACAGGTTTGCTCAATCTGATCGACACGCCATTGAATCTCTTCACTCGCAGCCTGGTTGCAGTCCGGGCCCTCATAGACGCGCAAGCCTCCCCATTTCTGTTTGATCTGAACGATGGACGGGTGTTCATCACCAAACAGGTCGGGCTGCTCGTCGATCAACCTCTTCACTTTCTCAAGTGCAAGCGTAAGCTGCTCCGCCCACCCGGCACGATACTCACCAAGCTGCTTGAAGACGCTTCCATGAATATCGTTCCAGTCGACAACACTGCTCATCACTGACCTCCCGGCCCGCGCCTCTTTGAGATCATGTGAAACCTCCGCCATAGCAGTCATCATACGGTCGACCACTTCGCGGTCATCACACTCGGCATGCAGAACCTCGGTCGACCATGTGACGTCAGAGACGTGCGGAGCTGGGTAGTTGTGCGCCATCACCAAACGCATCTCTTCGGCGTACCAGGCGTCAAATGAGCGGAGATCATCTGGCGCTCCATGGTTCTCGATCACACCTCGGACCTTTTCCCGAAATTCCTTCCAGCTCTTTTCGACATCATCCATCATTCACATTCTCCAGAACTTGGTCTTGTTGAGATGGAAGACCCCTCCCGGGATATGGCAAAGGGCAATCGGCGGGACATGACCGGTGGCCAGTGAGCCCGTATTCATGAGCTTCCGGGCGTAGTCCTCATCATCGTAGTCTTCCATAATCTTATTGAAGTTCACTTGTTGTTCGGCGGTCATCACCAGTTCTGCTTCACGCACGCGGGGCACCGATTACGGTCATCCGTTCGGTCGATCTGACCGAAATATCCACAAATTGAGCAGGTCAACCTGTCCCGAACGGGCTTCTTTCGAACGCCAAAGAACCTCTTCCTTTCGGGGTGGCGCTTGCTCGCGACATCATGCGCGCACCAGCAGCAAAGTGTCGTGTACCAGCCGTCCAGAAGTTGGGTCTCAGCAGCGTTTGAGCATCGTTCACAGGTACGAATTGCTCGTGCAATTGTGGCGGTGATCATCGACTGAATTTGTCGATCATCACACCGGTGGTAGATGCGGAGCTCGCCGAGGTTCTCTTTGATCTGGAGGATGAAGGGGTAGGTGGCATCCTTCTGATCACAGTATTCTTTAACCTCTGTGAACAGCGCCGTGACCAAGCCTGACCAGCCTTCGGGTGTGCGACCGAGGCTCTCCTCGACCGATTGCTTGATATCGTTGAAGTCAATTGTGTTAGTAACATCGTCCGCCATGTCGGACTCCTCCAGGGGATGGTAGGAGGCGTCGGAATCGAACCGACTCGTGCACTCTAATCTGGAGCAATTACAAGGATATAAGCCTCGCCCGCATACCAATGCTGCCTCCCACGGATTTTGCGTGGGTTATCGACCTCAGGCCGATATTCGATGGCAGTGGATGCGTGTGAACGTCATGACCGCAAGCTGAACCAGTTCGCATAACCATGTCAAGACAGAGCGTGCTGCACTTAGAAATTCACCGCGTAGTTCTGGGAACCTTCTAGCTTAGCGTGTGCCAAAAAGACTGAAGCATCCTTTTTTGCGGGTCAGTGCAGCGCCGAGTAGCTCTCCGACAGCGAAACGATTCGATACCCTGTGATCCGGACTCGAACTCAGATACTCCGTCGATAGTTCGCTCTGAACCGACGTGCGTCTTTTGATCTGCGTCTTATGCGCTCCGTTTTGGAGAAATACAAAAGTCTTGATCTGACCAAACCTCAGCGGCAGCATTGACCTGCATCTTTCGAAAATGGAGATCCCGGTTGCAAGACCTTGTAAGTCTCATTCCATTTAGCGTCTCGAGTCATTTGTGATGATACGTTCCTCACCTGAACTGCTGGCAGTTTCGAGGCGTTGGTATGAAATACTCAGAACCAAAAAGAATACTGACGAGTTGCAGGATTTTCTGTCGAAGGCAGATGAACTACGGTTTGTTGGGACAGGCGAAGGAGAGTTTTGGAGCGGGCAAGCAGTTCGCGATGGGGTTAGCGGCTTTTTCGCGGAGATCCCCGCTCCCGTCGTTTTCGAAGAAGTTGAAGCTGAGGCCTTCGAAAACGGAGAGACGGGATGGTCATCCTTCGTCCACAAGATTCAGTTTGTCGGCTTTGATGAAGCCGTCTTTTACCGCACCGTTCTGATTTTTGTCCTGGAGGGAGCAGCCTGGAAGATCATCAATCGCCACGCTTCAGTGCCAACTCCAAATATTGAACTCGTGGGTAAAGAGCAGCTGGCCATCCAAAAACTTGTTGATGCTGCGCGCGAAGATGGACCCGAGCTGATCCAAACCGAAGGTTTGGCTTCAGTACTTTTCACTGATGTAGAAGGCAGTACAACGTTGGCGGAGGCGTTGGGCGATCAGCGTTGGTCGGTGCTGATCGAAAATCACTTCCAAGTCTTGGCGGCGATCATTGAAAAGTATCATGGCCAGTTCGTGAAATCCCTTGGAGACGGAACGTTGTCCGTCTTTCCGTCCGCGAAGGAAGCGCTAACGGCCGCTGTCAAGATTCAGAAGGCCATTGCACCGGCTTCCGAGGAGCCGTCTTTCGGTGTGCGGATTGGAATTCACACTGGCGATGTCGTGCAATCTCGTGGAGATTTTTTTGGCACTGTGGTCAACAAAGCTTCACGCATAACCACGGTTGGTGCGGCAGGCGAGATACTCGTTTCAGATGCGACTCGCGCCATGGTCGGAGGACGAACCGATTTCTCATTTTCTGAAATAGAACCCAGACTCCTGAAAGGTCTACGCGGTCACCACGTCTTGTATCGGTTGGAGTGGCAAGATTGAGTATTTCGGTTGCCTCAATGCCGACAGATCACACAGATACCCCGCAAAGCTCAGTCGCAAAAGTCTTGCGGTACGCGCCACAGCTCACATCGCCAGCAATTCCTGATGAATTGCGGCCATTGCCCCGGTGTCGCGTGTGCAATACGCCACAAGATCAGCATATACCTTAGGGCTGCAAGCGCAGTGGGAGAATTGAATTTGATGTGTACTTGAACTGAATTAGACTAGTAACAAACTGTTCAGACATCTCATCGTGAGGTCATCATGGCAGCTCCATTAATCCAAGACTGGGAACTCACAGCCGCCATAAAGGACTTAGCCGATTGGCTGGTTCAACAGGGCTTGGAGAATGCGCCGGTTGAAACCTGGTTGGAAGCATTCTGCAAACGTCTTGTTTCGGCAGGGATTCCGCTTCTGAGAGCAAACATTACTGTGCGCGCTCATCATCCCGAGATTGGGACAGTCGCTTTCCGCTGGCACAGGGATGGCGGTCATGAGCGAGAGAACTTTGTCCGAAGAACGGATGCGCCTGAGGAATACGTTCTAAGCCCGATTTACTATCTTTTGGCAAACAACGTTTAAGAGATCAGACAAGATCTGACAGTCGAAGAACCCGCGCTCAACTTTCCGATCTTCGACGAACTTCGCGAGCGCGGTGCAACTGACTACTTCGCTGTTAAACGGTTTTTCCTTATTCAGGACAATACTACGCCAGTCGATCCAATGCAGGCCTATGAAGGTGCTATAATCTCGTTGACAACCGACGCGAGCGGGGGATTCACAAGCGAGCAACTTGATGGTTTGCGTCAACTGATATCTCCACTTTGCCTGACGCTGAAATGTGGGGCGAACCGACTGATGGCTGAAGACATTACAGCCGCATATCTGGGCAAGGACGCCAGCAGGCGCGTTCTTTCCGGGGACATCACCCGAGGTTCATCGGAAACTATTTCAGCGGTGATTTGGTATTTTGACTTGCAAGGATTTACCAAATTGTCAGAGGCGCTTCCGGGGGACTCAATCATAGAATTGCTAAACGACTACTTCGCGGAAGGTGTTGACGTAGTCGAACGCAATGGCGGTAACGTTTTGAAATTCATGGGAGATGGAATGCTTGCCATCTTCGATATCAATCAAGTTCCGGACGCTCGCCGCGTCGTAATTCACGCGGCAGCGGAGTTGCGAGATACCTTTGAGGAACTCAACCAACGACGGCAAGCGGATGGTTTGCCAATGACCGGCTTCACTCTTTCGTTGCACGCAGGCGATGTTCTTTACGGCAACATCGGCGGTAGATCTCGCTTAGATTTCACAGTGGTCGGCCCAGCGGTAAACACAACTTCGCGCATTTTAGGCATGTGCAGCGCGCTTGATCAGAACATTGTGGTTTCCGATAAGGTGGCAGGCGACTTGGTGGGCTCCATTCCAAGTCTTGTTTCCCTGGGGCAATACAGATTGCGCGGTGTTGCTGAAAGACAGGAGCTGTTCACGATAGACTAGATAAAGCTCAATCCAAAAGTTCTGGCCCATTAGGCCAGGCGCGTAAACAACCGCTAGCGCCGCGAGGGCTTACTCTTGCGACGATCCTACGGTTAAAATCTTCCCATTACTCCAAACCAGAGCCTCATAACAAACCTCGGCTCCTGCGCTTCCGCACCCAAAAAAACTATGCACCCCAACTGGCACTAACGTTTCGATTGCAATTTAGAGCGACGTAATCGCATTGATCACTGCTTCTCGGCTCTGAACAGCGCCAGTTTGTAGATATTCCATAGCTTTGAGAGCAGCTTCATGGGCTTGGACAGATGACCCGCCAACGCAATCTTCTACTACGCGGCAGAAGTAGTCTGATTGGTGGCCATCGACGAATGTGTAGTGCACACAAACATCTGTCAGCCCGCCGCACAACAAAAGTGTGTCTACCTTTAAACCTCGTAGCAGGATTTCGAAATCGGTTCCGAAAAATGCAGAATACCGTCGCTTCGGGACGATGTAGTCACCTTTGCGATATCCCATCTCATCTTTTGCAACCTCCGTTCTTGGATCGCCTTCGAGACAGTGTATGTCTTCGTCACCATCCAGTTCACGGCCGAAGTCTATCCTATCGGGACGATGGACTTCTTGGATGAAAATGACTGGCACATTGTAATCATGTGCGGCATCAACCAAATCACGCGCAGCGATCATGCGCTCTTTGTAGCCCGGCATGTTGTCGATGGAGCGTACTTCGCTGTTATCAATAAACGTGCTCTTTTGAATGTCGATTACGATTAGGGCAGGTCTACCCTCGATCAGTTTCCTAGCTTGTTTGGTTTTAGTTGTCATGTTCGACCTCCAATTTGCCAGGTCGTCCTGAAGAAATGCCCTTGTTGGGCCGGGTCGTCCCAGCGGGCAGATCAATTTTGACTAAATGTGCAACTGAGTATGGTCAAGACCGTGCTGCGTTGTTTTGGAATGAAAACTATATGCTCGCGCCCAGGGCAACATTGCCCGCAAACTGCCGTTAGGGGTTAAGTGTTGCGATGGTCTGTACCCAGCTCAGAATGGGCAGCCAAATACGGAATATAGCAATTCAGAAAAATTGTGACTTCCAACCAGCGGCTACTCAATTGCAGTGCGAAATGTTGCGGTAAGCCGTTTGTTCAAACCGTGATGAGGCTCGGCTGAGGAACCGTAGTGCAACTCTGCCAAGGCAGCGATGTCATTGAAAATGACTACGGAGCCGCCTTCTTCATTCGCGTAAACCAATAGTTTTTGGCAAAAGGCATCCAAACCAATTGCCGGAAAGCCCGCCATAGCCACGCCACCGGGTGCTGGTCCGCCGAACAGTAAGAGAACTGCATCCGGCAGTTCCACCCCCAGATGGGACGCTTCGGTCGCAAAATCGATTTCCCCAAACCAGACAGTATCGTCCTGCCCCATCACGGCTGCCCTGAGACGTTCGACTGCCTCTGGTACGCTGAGCTGAGATCGCAGTTCGATGACCCCATAGTCGGTAAACAACCCGTTGGTCGGCGCTGGTGTTGCATCCAAGTTGTTTAGAACTTCGAGCATCTTGCTATGAAATGTATTTAACGCTTGTGTGTCATTCAGACCATGCCGCACTTTGAGAAACTGAGAGTCTGTATAGGCGATCTGCGGGCGATCATCCTGATCGAAGGAAAGAACGCGAAAAGGAAGGTCCAGACCTGCTCGTACGTTCTCTTCCAGAATGGGCGTGTTTATCTCTGGATCAGAGAAAATGAGTACACGTGATGCTGGCATTGCTACGCCTTCAGCTTTGGCCAAGCGCGCGTGATCTATCGATGCGATTGGAGTAGCTCCCGCTTCGTCAACGGCAGTCTCAAGCGCTAAGAAGTTTTCGTCCACCGCGGTCTGGACAGATGTCGATTGTGCAAAAGCGGATGTCGCAACCGAAAAAGTTGCAATCATCGAGAGAACAAAGCCAAACCTCACCATTTTACCACTTCCTTTTTTATCGTATTTTTGTCAGGGAAACCGCCGCCAGAGCCGCAAAAGCTATCTCGGCCGCAAGGTAAAAGAGAAGTATCCCGTTCGGAACTCCATCGATAAAAATGCTTAGTATGCGTCCAACGGCCAGTCCCGACATAAACAAAAATAGAACCCACAGCGCGGGGCGTTGTAATTCTGGTTTCGAAGCGGCCGCCAACCAAAACAAAGCGTTTGCCAGATAAAGACCCATAATCGCTCGGAACACGTGGGTTTGGTTCGTCCCTTCCACAGGAAAACCCAGCAAAACTGGGATCGAACTGCCGGGCATTAGACCGTATGATAACGCAATTGGCACGAGGCCGACGGCAGCAAGCAGAAGGACAAATCTAGCACTCATGGAGGACTCCTTCTTGTAGAGGTTTCGCTTTGTTTACAAAACTCCTGATCGGTTTATTGAGGCATCCGATGATCCGAAACGGATGCCCACGCTACGCTTTGAAAGGCGTATCCGACAGGCCAAGTCGAGCTTTCTGAAGAGCGAACCGGTACTGCGCAACCGTATTCAGCTGCGCACCAAACAGATCACAATGCGCCTTCGTCGCCCAGGAACTCGATACCAGCTGTCGCGCCATCACTGTAAGCAATGCAATTCCAAGGAGCACGATCCTCGCCAACGCCGACTGTGACCTGTGTTCCCGCCTCGCTAAACGCGGATGAGAGCACCACGACTTGCGAATTGTTTGTCGTATTGGCTACATCTCGCAAACACGCCTGCTGAGCCGGCGTGAGCTCGGCGGACGCGCTTGATGTACTCGTATCGTCGCAGGCCGCAAGCAGTGTGAAACAAGTTGCGCCCGCAATCATCACCATCTTGTTAGACATTTTCTTCTCCCTCTGGTTCCCTTGAAATTAGTGAAATTGGATGCGCTTGTTTGAAGCTCTCGCGCCTGTGCAGCCAATTGAACATACCTTGATCCTGTGACTACCTTTCCCAAAACTTGCCGTGGGGGGCTTGGTCGGCGGGACGATATTTTGTTGACTATCGGGGCCGCCAATAACGTGCGAAGGCTGAATGACGCCACTAGCAAATGCTAGAGCGAATTCAGGAGAGAGGGCGAGTTCGTTAAGTCTAAGCATCGCGTCCTCCCAGCGCTCAATCATAATAAAGTGCCTTCCGACCGCCAGCACTCACTCCAGCAGTCGGAAGGGCTCGGCACAGCGAGCAGCAACGACAACAACGGAGGTAAAATAAAGTTGTGTCGAATTCGCATGTTTGAATCTAATTTTTAATAAATCAATATTTTTTCCGCGCGTAAATTTCTCTATGCTCTCGTACGATAGGCCTCTGCGTTCAAACAAAAAAGTAAGTGGGAGCTGCGAGTGTGTTCCCCTAAGCGGCGAAGCGATTTGAGGCCGCACAGAAACAATAAAGGGATTGAAAGATGGGATTTGGTGAAGCCGTTAAGACGTGTTTCTCGAAATACTTCCAGTTCTCCGGTCGGGCTATACGCTCAGAATACTGGTGGTTCTTCTTGTTTGTGGTTCTCGTGAGTGCGGCTTTAGCTGTGCTGGACACAATTATATTCGGGACCGATCCCGAAACAGGACAGGGATCTCGGGTTCTGTCCTCTGTTTTCCAACTGGCCGTTCTCATACCAATGGTGGCCGCCGGTTGGCGGAGGTTACATGATACAGGACGACCTGGCTGGTACTTGCTACTGCCGATGGCGCTCAGCATTACAACGCTATTTGTTATGCTGGGTGGGGTGGCGTTCTTTTCGGTATTGGAGCAAGGGACCGAAAACCCCGATGCATTAAGGGGACCCGCGGCAGTACTGGGCGTGACCGGTATTGTTGTTGTCTCAATTCTTCAATTGGTTCTGTCTATCCTGATGATCTGGTGGCTGACACGACCTTCCCAAGAAGGCGCAAACGAATACGGCGAACCTGTTTCCTGATCTGGCTGTCCGGGCAATTGGCTGGAACTTCTGCTGAACGACAGTGCGAACCGTAACTCAATGGAGAGAAAAAAATGAGCTGCAAAACCATTTCCATTGGAATGCTACTGATGGCAGTGGCGACCACAGCATCAGCGGAGTGGTCGTTCAGCTCCGGGCCCAACCCCAATGCGTTTATTCAGACAGGAAACATGACGCTGGAACTTCAGTGTGACCGTATTCGCTTTGCTCCGGCTGGATTCGAGGACAGCCAGGACATTGCGGACAAGCAGGGGCTTTCCATTCGTTTCTTGAAGAACGGCACCACCGAAGTTGGGGCATTTCAGGTTGGCGCAGAAAACGCTGCCGTGCAGATCGTCGACAACTATCCCGTCGAGGTCAGTTTCAATAGTCAGCCGGACTATGGTTTTGTTCTGGACCAGCTTGCGGCCAATGCATCGGTTAATCTGTCGATGATTGATCAAGATGTCAGCTATGGAATTTTTGACTTGAAAGGTTCCAGCGCAGCAATTCGGTCCCTTCGTTCTGCGTGCGATTCAGAAGTTAACCAAGAGACCTCCTACGAAGCGCCCGAAGGCATCGTCTATTGTGGTGGCGGAGCGAAAAAACGCGTGATCGAACCCGTAATTTTGGACAATCCAGAGGGGGAGTGGGACGCGCGAGTAGCGGTTAACGGCGAGTCGATCAGAGCCATGACAGCCTACAGCTACTTCGGAAACTCTGAGCCGCCCGCCGGATTTGTCGTCGCCCTCCTTGGGGAGGACAGGTCCGAGTTTCTGATTTTTAGCGAAGGCTCGGCAAACTGGCTGGAATACGGGGACTACAGGTATGATCAGTGCAATTGATATCTCCTTCCAACCAGCTGCCAAAGTAGTGCGTCAGATGAAATGTTTGGCTTCCGGTATGGTGCTGGTTTCGGGTCTAGGAAGCGTGTGGCATTTCAATTCTCGGGTGGTGATCTCGCCCATGCTCATGCGCATCTGATACCGCTTCTCGACAAGTACGATGTCACCTCGCGACGCTACATCGAGCAAGAAGTAATCACCTTCAAACCAATCCCGAATCCGGGGAACAACGAGCTCCGAACCTTTGCCAAACTAATTGCGGATGCTCTCGACCGATGATGTAACTTTGGGCTCTTACCGATATTCTATGCCAAGGCCGGTCAGTTGTTACTCAAGTCAGACTGAAGCACCAAGATACATTCCGCTACGTCGTCTTTTCTCATTGATCTGGTACTGACTTCGACAGATAGAGAGGTGTGCGGTGGCTGTCTTCCTTCGCAAGTGGCGCATGTCAAAGCGCTGCCGGAGGACCTCCGGTGGCATTTATTCATGGCTTACGCACCAGCCACAGGCCCTATCAGAGGACGTCATGCCCTTTTCACCTGACGGTCAAGACCGCGCTACTCGCGCCATTGACCCATTGCCAATACGCCTTATCAAGCGCGCTATACTGGTTCTTGTCGGCCTGTTTTATTTCCTCTTCGTGGCCTTTGCCCCTCTTCTTTGCGTTCGGCGCAGAGGGTTTCGGGGTTGGTATTGGCGCCTGGTGAAACGGTCATGTTCCCGCCTGCTGTGGCTCCTCAGCATCCGCGTCGAGATGCGTCCTGAGGAAAAGAATGCCCTCGCCGCCGACACCAACAGCATCATCGTGGTTAACCACCGTAGCCATCTCGATGGCTTCAGTCTCATGCATGTGGTGCCCGACACCAAATGGTTCACTTTCGCGGCGAAATCAGAGTTCTGGAACAGCAAACTCCTGCGTACTGGTTTTGATGGAGCGGGTCTCGTCCCTATCAACCGGGATTCCGGTTCAACGGCCATGGATACGCTGACAAAGGCTGTCAGGGAAATGCCTGCCCGTTGTTCCATTGTGCTATTCCCAGAAGGCACCCGGGCCAAAACAGAATCGCTAGGGGACTTTAAGGCGGGTGCTGTATTAGTCGCCCGAGAAACCGGCCGCACGATCACCCCTATTGTCATCCACGACAGCGATAGTCTACTTCCACGCGGCAAACATTTACCGCGCAGCGGGACGATCCGTGTGGAGGCTTTGCCAACATTTACGTGCGATCCTACCGCTAGTGTGGATGAGGATCTGGCGCGATTGCGCAGGCAGATGATGGCTGTATTTGAGCGGTGAAGTCTGTTTGACAGAAATATGCAGAAACCGAGTTTGTTGAGTTTCCGCTACGCGTAGCGGCAGATAACAGATTTGCAGAGCAGTTGTACTTGTTGGTGGGATTTTCTCCAACGGGTATCGATATTCGAAGACCTAGTTAGTACCCGTATTTCAGTATGCTCTTGGCCATTCGTATTTATGGCTGGGCTGCTTGGTATTGTCTCTGAATTCTCAGAAGAGAATGGACAATTAAGTGCCCTGATCTCGCGATTCTTGCCGGAGGCAGAAAAAGCAGGGGAGACACGAATTTGCCAGATGCTGTACGACGTATGAGTGACCAAAAGCTAACACTAAGCTGCCATCAGACCACCAGCATCGCCTGCGATACCGACTATGCAATCATCGCCGATCTGAATGCGATTTGCCGGGCTTTCCCCTCCGAGTTCCAGTTTGGGTGAGGTTAACCAGAACGCGCATTGCCACGGGGTCATTTCACGTGGCAGGGCTTTCAACACTTTTTCCATCAAAGGAAGCGGGGTTCCATCCTGAGCAAACTGGAAAGATGGATAGGCGTTGGCTCCTTTGTAAGGTAAAGAAAGTACCTTCCCGGTTCGTGTCCAGATGTCGGCTATCCGCGTGATCTGCCAGGAGCCCTTCTGCCATTGTGCGTGCACGCCTACATCGTCCAGCAACGGATACTCACGCGCAAAATCATCCATCCGGATGTAATTGACCGCGCAACAATGCCCCTCGAAATTATGCAAATACATCTACTTACTCACTGAACTCACTAACAATTCATGAAACGATACTGCCAAAAAACCGTTCTAACCAAAGTTAAGAAGTTCACATTGGGCAAATTAAACTTCAGCTAACCTCGTTTTTTTTGCCTAACGCGCGGAAATTATTGTTGGTTTGCTTACGACGACCCGCCGTTCTAATGCTCGTAAAACCAGTTCTGAATTCTTGGCTTTGTTACTCATTGGAGTATTAATCCTCACAAGCTGAGGGCATTGGCCATGAATCTACCGAACCAATCTCTGGTTTGTTAGTGATCAACATCAACGCGTTGGACAAAGCCGCCAGTCATTCTGTCCAGTGTTGGAAACTAGTACCGAGCGCGGGCTCTCTTTTCTACGATCACGATCCTCGTCGTCTGACACTCCGGCAAAATGACAAACAGTCCTGATCCTAAGATTAGCGTGACACCAAGCGGGATGGGGAGGTTTTGTATTTCTACCGACCTAAATTCCTTTCTCTGGTCACAATAAGGACTGACCATTCCAAAAATTTCCTACCGCCACCTTGAATTTCTGGACCAATCATTCCAAATCATCCACATGAGCAAAAAAACTCTCCCAAATGGCGACATCAAGCCATCCGCAGGTCCAGGTAGACCTCGTGCCTTTGACGAAGCTGAGGCATTGGAAAAAGCCTTGTGTGTATTTTGGCACAAGGGCTACGAGACCGCGTCCCTGGACGATCTGACCAAGGCCATGGGTTTGAGTCGGTCTAGCTTCTATGGTGCGTTCGGCAACAAGCAGGCTTTGTTTCACAAAGCCCTCAGCCACTATTCAAGGCGTGGTTTGAAAGAGCTGCGTGACGTTGCTGATGCAGGCGGAGATGACCCTGTTGGTGCGATAATGGAAGCTTTGGCGAACCCGCAAGGCGGCCGTGATGGCTGCATGCTTATCAACTGCCTGACGGAACTTGCTCCTCATGATGATGAAGTGGCGGCTCTCGGGCGGCAGCATTTGGAGAATATTGACGAGATTATTGCGAGAGCGCTTGAGCCTTCGGATCCGGGACAGGCCCTCAACAAGGCACGCGCCTTTGCGTCCCTTGCAATCGGAACACTAGCCTTGCGCAAGGCGGGCGTTCCCGCTGAGCAGATATCGCAAACCCTGAAACAAGCCCGGTTGGTGATTTCGCCATAAGGCCTCCCGCCGCCATAAAGAAATGAAACCTAAAACAAACTCAATCATGAGACAGTGACCCTAATATTGGACTGATTGGTCCAATAATATCTGAACGAAGTTTACCAAAGAAGGAAGCAGCAATGGCTGATGAAAAACTGTTCTCCGGCATCAAAGCTGGTGCAATCGAGCTGAAAAACCGCGTTGTCATGGCGCCACTGACCCGCAACCGGGCAAGGGCAGAAGATGACAGCGTTCATGAATTGCAGGCCGAATACTACGCCCAGCGGGCGGGTGCTGGTCTGATCATCACAGAAGCTTCGCAAATCTCGCCTCAAGGCAAAGGCTATGCCTGGACGCCCGGCATTTATTCCGAAACACAGATAGAAGGCTGGAAAAAAGTGACTGAGGCCGTCCATGCAAAGGGTGGCAAGATCGTGATCCAGCTTTGGCATGTGGGTCGGATTTCCCATACCAGCTTGCAACAGGACGGTGGCGCCCCTGTTGCACCATCCGCAATTGGAGCTAAGGCCAAGACGTTTGATGGTGAGCAGTTTGTTGAAACATCTGAACCGCGGGCTCTGGCCATCGAAGAAATTGCTGGCATCGTTGCGGACTACCGGAGGGCCGCGGAAAACGCCAAAGAGGCCGGTTTCGACGGTGTCGAGGTCCACGCAGCCAACGGATACCTTATTGATCAATTCCTGCGGGACGAATCCAATAAGCGTGAAGACGAATACGGCGGTCCTGTCGAGAATAGAGCACGGTTCCTGAAAGAGGTCATGGACGTGGTTGTCGATGTCTGGGGCGCCGACCGCGTTGGTGTCCGCCTCAGCCCATTCTCGGACGCCAACAACATCTCCGACAGCGACCCACAGGCGACATTCACCCATGCGGTCAAATTGCTGAATGGTTATGGGCTGGCCTATCTCCATCTCGTGGAGGGACAGACCGGCGGCCCGCGCGATATTCCGGAAGGTGGCGATCTGAAGGCGCTCTATGAATTGTTTGACGGTGCGAAAATGGGCAACAACGCTTATGACCGCGAAATGGCGATTGAATCGGTTAAGACCGGTGCCGTCGATCTGGTGGCTTTCGGCCGACCGTTCATTTCCAACCCGGATCTTGTCAGTCGGCTGGAGAAAGACACCTCGCTGAATGAGCTGGATGCAACTACCCTCTACGGCGGTAATGAAAAAGGATACACCGACTACCCGGCACTGGAGGAGAAAGCGGTTGCCGCAGAGTGATGCATCACTCTTAACTCCTTGGTGACAGGCAATACCAAATAGAGTGAGCGCGCCGGTTTGGACGCGCTCACTTCGCGGGTACGGCAATATCCTTTCTTGAAGCGGGGTTCTGTCACAAGTCTATGAATGGACTGCTTCCCTCCGATTGCAGTGATTAAGAGAGGCTTTTGAGTTTATCTTCAGCGTCTCTTTGAGTTGGCGAAATCCAGGTTTCAGCAGATACCTCGTCCGAGAAAACGAGCTGCGTAAGTCGGCCTGAGGGATTTTGGCCTTATCTGCTGCGCAGAGTTGGTCCTTCGTATTTGCTGGTAGTCAGGTAACGTTAGGTTGGGAGTACGATATGGAATTACCAACACTGACGTACGAAATGATAGCCGTACTGAGTCTATTGTCTTTTACGGTCTTACTTTTTGTTACCGAGATTATACGGATCGATGTCGCAGCAATTCTTGTAATGGTACTGCTTGGCGCACTGAGCTATCTACCGGGGCTAGGTAATCTAGCCGATGTATCCAAGCTCTTTGAAGGTTTTTCCTCGAACGCCGTGATGTCCATCATCGCAGTTATGGTAATTGGGGCTGGGCTTGATAAGACTGGACTTATGTCAAAGGTCGCTGCCTTGATCCTCAAAAATGGTGGTACGACAGAGGCCCGGATAATTCCCATAATATCAACAACGGTTGGTGTCATCAGTTCTTTCATGCAGAACGTGGGAGCTGCTGCGCTTTTTCTGCCTGTTGTGAGCCGCATCTCAGCACGTACGGAAATCCCGATGAGTAGGTTGCTTATGCCCATGGGGTTTTGCGCGATTCTGGGTGGTACGATCACATTGGTCGGGTCGTCGCCCCTCATCCTGTTGAATGACCTGATTGTTTCGGCAAATTCATCCCTTCCGGCTAATCAACAAATGGAGACATTTGGGTTGTTTTCAGTCACGCCTATCGGTGTGATGCTGGTGCTGACAGGGGTGCTTTATTTTGTGCTCTTTGGTCGTTGGGTCCTCCCAACGCAGCGGGAGCGTGGAGAAGACGCAAGCTCAGCTAGGTCCATGCAGACTTATGTCGAAAACACCTATGGGCTTAGGGCTGATATGTTCGAGATTCGTGTTCCTGAAGGCTCGATCTTGATAGGACAAACGCTCGCGGATGTCATGGTCGCCCATAACATTTACATTCTCGGCACATCCTATCGCGGCCACAAGGTCATCGCGCCGATGGCGGATACCAAGATCGAAGCCCCTGCGCGGCTCGCAGTGCTTGGCCTGCGTCGGGTGGTTGAGCATCAGTTTGCTGAGCCTTACGGATTAGAGATGCTACCCCAACTAGATGTCTTTGCGGATGATTTCGCCGCGACTCAATCGGGGGTGGCAGAGGTTGTTATTCCCCCCGGTTCTTCAGTGATCGGCCAGACTCCGATTGATTTGCGTCTCCGTCAGACACATGGGCTATCTTTGTTGGCCATTCAGCGAGGCGAAGAAACACTGAGCCATGTGGAAACTGAAGATCATGCTGCAACGCATATCGGGCAAGTCCCTTTGCAGGCCGGTGATACGTGTGTGGTGCACGTGCAGTGGGACCGTCTGACACGACTGATGTCGGACAGGGATTTTGTCGTCGTAACTTCGGACTTTCCCCAGGAAGAGTTACGACCACACAAGGTCGGTTGGGCGCTCGCCTTCTTCCTTATAGCGTTGAGCTTAATTCTGTTCTCTGATCTGCGTTTGTCGCTGTGCCTATTAATTGGCGCTGTTGGCATGGTTTTGAGCCGGGTGTTATCGATTGATGAAGCCTACGAGTCGATCAGTTGGAGCACAGTCTTTCTACTGGCTTCGCTGATCCCGTTGGGCCAAGCAGTTCAGAACACTGGCACTGCGGATTGGATTGCCGCGCATGTGTTGGCCCTCCTGAAGGGTTGGCCGATCTGGTCGTTGCAAGCAGGGATCGCCGTTTTGGCGACTGCGTTCACGCTGGTCATGTCCAATGTAGGCGCAACTGTCCTCCTGGTGCCGCTAGCAGTTTCTATTGCCGTATCCGCGGGTGGCAATCCGGCTGTGTTTGCTCTCACCGTGGCAATTTCAACGTCCAACTCATTTTTGATCCCAACACACCAAGTGAACGCGTTGATCATGGGCCCGGCAGGCTACCGGGTGGTCGATTTCGTTCGCTCGGGTGGAATCATGACTCTACTTTTCTTGGTTGTCTCAATGACCGGACTTGCGCTCTTCTTCTGATGCGCTTCTTGGCGATCCGCATTGATGAACTCTGCTTCAGCTGAGAAGAACTGGTAAGATGAGGTCTTTGAGACCAATCCTTTTGTTGGAGCAGCAGATCCGAGATCTATGCAAATGGACCTTCGCTGCGAGCAAGAGAAGAAGGGCGGCGAACAAATGCAAACCTGACGTCGACATACGCTGGTACTGGACCGTTTTTGTTTCATCGATCACTGTTGCTTGGCCAATATCGTCGGCATATTGGAGAGTTCACAATGAAGTTCCTTCGAACACCTGATCATCGGTTTGACGGGTTTCTAAACCTGCTTTCAATCCACCAAATTGGATATTTGGCCCGGTCTGGACGGTGCTTTATGTGTTGATCGCCATGGCGGGTTGGCGCCAGTTCGAAGCAGGCCGAAGCTCCACCAAAATGAAGTTGTGGTGGGCGCAGATGGGTCTGAACTTCATGTGGTCCCCAACCTTTTTCGTATTGCAAATGCCG
Source organism: Ruegeria sp. CDSB029 (assembly GCF_059611125.1). NCBI lineage: Bacteria > Pseudomonadati > Pseudomonadota > Alphaproteobacteria > Rhodobacterales > Roseobacteraceae > Ruegeria > Ruegeria sp. CDSB029. The sequence continues at coordinate 41,957 of NZ_JBXWOX010000021.1, read as the reverse complement.
TGGGTGGCCCTTGTGGTCATTGTCGCGTTGCTGGCTGTCATCGTCGTGTTCATCGCTGAAGTCAGGCACATTGATCGAGTCTCTGCACTGGCCTTCCTGCCGTATTTAGCATGGGTCGCATTTGCCACGGCGCTTAACCTTTCCATTGCGATATTGAACTGAGGAAGAACAATATGCGTGGCAACTTCGTTGGGCTTGTTTCAGGTCTATTTATCATCGGATCTACTATGGCACAGGCTGATGGAAATCTTGCTGAGGACTTCTCCGAGGCTCCAAAGACGCGTTGGGACTACGTTGCCGACACTGTTATGGGAGGGGTCTCTTCAGGGCAGGTGCAGTTTCGTTCGGAAGGTGAAGTTGCATTCGCGCGGCTGACCGGAACCGTGAGTACAGAAAACAACGGTGGCTTCATCCAGTTTCGGCGCAAGTTGCCTGATCGACCAGATGCGAGTGTTTCGGGCGTCAGGCTCTTGGTCCGGGGCAACGGCGAACAATACTTCGTTCACCTCAGGACACGTGGCACGGTGCTTCCATGGCAATACTATCAGGCCCAGTTCGCAACTTCTGAAGAATGGACCGAAGTCTCTTTACCTCTGTCTGACTTCAAGGCTTCAGGTGCTATGTTACGCGCTATTCCCGTTGCTGACGAAATCACTTCAGTTGGAGTTGTAGCCTTCGGGCGCGATCACGAAGTACTCGTAGATATCAGTAGGATTGGTTTCTATTGAAGTTCGCCCAAGCGAGGGGCTGCAATCTTCTGTTGCACCAATCAGATTGGGCGGCTCAATAAATACAAGCGACTATGCAATTTCAATAGTCTTTGCTCATCTTTTTCAAGCGACTAACTTGGTTCCATGGAACAAGTCGCTCGACTAACCGAATGGATGATTACAGAAGGTCGTCGCTCCGGCGATCCCGTAAAGGTGGTGTCACAGTTCTGTTCCTCCTTGATCGAGGCCGGAGTTCCGCTGTGGCGAACAAACATTGGCCAGCGCTTTGCCAACCCATTGCTTATTGCTTGGGGGGTAGTTTGGACGCCTGAAGGCACCGACAGCTACGACGTCACCCATGAGACGATGTTGACAGATGGTTATGTCGGGAGCTCATTCGAGTATATTCTTGCGAACAGAAAGCCACTTCACAAAAGTCTCCGTCAACTGGACTTAGAAACAGAGCATTCATCCTATCTGGAATTTGCAGAGCAGGGCGGCACTGACTACTATGCTACTTTGCTCTATTACGGTGATGGATCGTTGCATGGTTGCACCTTTGTTACGCAGTCGCCGGACGGATTCTCTCTGGAGCATCTAAGACTGATTGAAGCGGCATTACCGGGCCTTTCTTCCGCTCTTGAGCCCGTTACGATGCGCAAATCGTCTAAAGGTTTACTTCGAACTTATTTAGGAGATGGACCTTCCGAGGCAGTCTGGAGCGGCAAAATAAAGCGCGGCGAGCGAACAACTCTGGATGCCGTGGTTATGTTTTCTGATCTGCGAGGCTTTACGGCACTTTCCGAGACCTCTCCGGAAGAAGAAATCTTTGACACGCTTACTGACTATTTTGATCTGGTGGTCAAAGCCGTAGAAGACAACGGTGGAGACGTTCTCAAGTTCATGGGCGACGGCATCCTATCAGTCTTTACTATTGAAACTCAAAATGACCACGCCGACCGATGCCGCATGGCAGCGTTCGCAGCCCAGAGCATATTGAGTGGTTTGACTTCTCTCAATTCACGACGAGACGGTATTCAAAAACCGCCTTTGGACATTGGTGTTGGAATTAACGTTGGGCAGGTCAGTTACGGTAATATCGGCAGCCCCGGCAGGCTTGACTTTACAGTTCTGGGCGGCGCGGTAAACGTCGCAAGCCGAATTGAAGGCTTAACAAAATCAATCGGTCGGAGAGTTTTGGCGACGTCAGCTGTTGCAAGTGCTTCACCAAACATGTTCGTCAGCTGTGGAGATCACGAAATACGTGGCCTTGCTCAGCCAATTGAGCTGTTCTTTCTCTCTGAACGTGCGCCTTAATATGGTTTGTGCTTCTGGTGGTTGTGGCATTGCCAAACGGGAATTGCATCCACCATGCGTTGAAGCACATCGTTCATTATCAATTTCCACGTTCTAAGATTGTGACATTTGACTACACGCCCACCTTGCCGGAAGGATCACTGCTGCTTCCCACGGGCGGAGACTTTATGATGTTTTGAGAATTTTACTGCTTGCTTAAGCTGGCGCAGGTTGCGCCTAGTCCCGCTCACGGTCCAATGTTTCGCGAATGAGGGTCAGATTAGGTAAAGAACTGTGAAACGGTTCAGGCCCCAGTTCCAACAAAACTGGACCAAGAGCTTCTGACATCTGCTCCATACAAGCTTTCAATAACTCTACGCCTTCCGGTGTAGACCGAGCAATTTTCGAACGCTTATCATTGGGGTTGGCTTCAAGGGTAATCAGGGCATGATTTTCAAGACTTGAGAGCATGTGCGTCATCGAAGTTTTGGGCACTTGAAACGCTTTCGAAAGTTGCAGTGGTGTCTCTCCCTCGGGGCGCCGGACCAGGTGGCCCAATATGCCAAATTGGGTTGCGGTCATTCTGCCAGGTAAGAACGCTTCAAGCTTGGTCGAGATCAATTGATTGATGATCCCGACCTCGGTGAAGAACCGGTAAACTTCGTTGGTCTCATCCTCAGGCTTCATTCAGAATTCGTGTCTCCAGCGGCCAGCGGGGTGTGGCAATTGGTTCAGGCCCATACCCCAAACGCAGTAACATTTGCACCGTGTGGCCCGGCGACGCAAGAAGCTCATGCGCCAGAGCGTATTCATCGGCCATCTCAGGGTACTCCTGAAGTGCCTGACTAACCGGATGAACGCCCAGGCCCATTTCGGTTGTCTTCAGATAAAAACGCATCAATTGACGTCCGGCATCGAGTTGATCGCTTCGCGTATTTGTGGCTGTCGTAAGGATTGCGTATTGCGGCGTCGCGTCTAGCATCGCGAAGTAGTCTCGCATGTGTGACTGAGTGCCTGGGTGGTCAACGTTCATAAGGGTCTCATTATCCAACAGGCCGGTAAGTCGCAGCGTTTCCAGCATGGGATCACGTAATTCAATCCCGTCCGGGTTGGCGTTGATTTCTGCTTTCCCGATCCGCATAAGGTCGACGGATTCTTTCAAGGTCTGCGGTGTACGCATTTCGATTTCAAAAGCGCGTTTCGTTAAGTCTCGAACACGGGCCACTAGATCCTCATCGGAAATCAGAGTGGCATAGTTTTCAAGGACCGAGGTTTCCGCCTCGGACAGCCGCTGTTCAGTGTATGGTTCTTTGTTGGAATGCCGTTTGAGGATTTGATCTGATAGTGGATCGGATGTCCCGCCCGGCACGAACACTGCTTCTGCGATGGGTCCGTCATCCCCATCTGGCAGTAACTTGACCTTGGTATCGAACCCGAGAGCACCTGCTGCTAGAATCATCGTCTCAACAAATGCGCCGAGGCCAATATAGAGCTGGCGGTTGTAAGGATCGGTTTCAGGAAGCTCGCGATCAGGATCACGGTGGATGCGCACCTTGTCTTGTCCAACCAACTCGACCAGCCAAGGTTGCAAGTTGTGTGGATTGGGGGCGAGAATTGCGTAGGACAAAGCGGCTTTGCGTGGGTCGTCATACGGTTTTGGCGTCCACGGAGCCAGCGCGGCATGCGGCGTGCGTGTAGCGAGGAACGCAACCGCACCGCTTGCCGCCAGTATTGTGCCTCCGCCTAGAATCTTGAGAAAACGTCTTCGGTTTGGCATCTTGACTCTCCAATAGTACGATATCGAACTAATTTAATACGAATCCGTACTATATCAACCCCAATCGATGCAGTGATTGGTTGAGTGACTTGAAAAAAGTAAATCAAAACAGCCGAAGGCAACGGCGGACTGCCGTTGTAGACAAGTATTCGTAGCGCCTTTTATGCCGAAAATAGGCAGTTATTTTAGTTGATTAACGACCGGACACGAGAAGATCAGAGGCTGGTGAGCCGATGCTTTTCGAGTATCCCGCAAAGCATAGCCTGTGCTTGCAGCCTGTGTTCTCGATGACGTTCGCGGGCGGCATCTGGACGACCTTCACTAATCGCTTGAAAAACAACCCGGTGATCTTCATTGGATTTGACGGGCAGGGGTCTGATAAACAACGTCGTTGCGCGCGCGCGACGCACTTGATCGCTCATCATGGCGACAATCGCTTCGACTCGTTTGTTGCCGCCCAACCGAACGAGCTCCTGATGAAACAACTCGTCGGCCTCGGCCCAGGCTTCAAGGTCTTCGGCTTCGATGGCTTGGTCCATCTTTGCAATTGATCCGGCAAGTACTGCCAGTTCATCTTCTGAATAGCCCGCTTCGGCAGCGCGCTGTGCTGCGAGACTCTCGAGTTCCGTCAGTATGTCGTAAATTTCACGCATATCATCTGATGAAACAGGCAGTATCCGAACGCCCTTTCGGGGCCGCATTTCCAGCAAGCCCTTACTTTCCAACATCAGCGCAGCTTCCCGTATCGGGGTGCGGGACATGCCAAGGGTCTCGGCGAGTTCCGACTCCAGATGGTCAGTTCCGGCTGCAAGTTCGCCGGACAGGATCATCTTTCGCAAATCCCTGACAGCGCGTTGCGTATTGGAAAGAGTTTTTGCGTCCTGATCCTTCACGGCGTCTCCAGGTTGATCTTTCGTCCCTCCGCGGCCGAGAGATAGATGTTCTCTTCGATGCGGATCACGTCCAAATAGTCGCGAGCCGTGTTTTCCAACGGCGTGCCCCGTAGAAGGCCTGAAACGACGTGACTTTGCAAGGCGTGGACACAGTCTCCTCCAAATCCATCGTGATCGCTTGGAGGTAGAATCTGCTGTCGCTCCTGTTTTCCAAAAGCGCGGAGCTCGACTGAACCGTCGCCGTTAAGAACCAGTGATCCTTCCGTTCCTTCGATGAGCGCTTCGCCCATGGTCTGACGCAGGTTTTCGGCGCTGTGGTCAAGGCATCTATTGCCATCGAACAGAGCTCTTAAACCGTTGGCGTGGTCAAACAGGATGTAACCTGCGTCCTCGCCTGCGATAACTGGGTTAACTTGGCGCAAGTCCGCATAAACTGCGCTGGGCGCATCGAATAGAAACCGGAACGTGTCTACCCAGTGAACCGCTGTTTCATGAACCAGGAAACGCGGCATGTCCTGAAAGTACGGCTGCCGGTCTAGGTAGGCTCGTGGTCCCTGTCCGTCGCCGGGCCGAAGCCGGAAAGTAGCTTGGAGAGGTGTACCAATTCGACCCTCGGTCATCGCCTCTTTGATTGCGCGATACCAAGGCTGGAAGCGGAAGTTCTCGTGTACAACAATAGTTGCCCCAACCGCTTCAGCCTCTGAAACAATCTTCTCAGCTTCATCCAGAGATAAGCAAAATGGCTTTTGGCAGATCAGCCACTTGATACCAAATCGCAGTGCCGAGCGGATTGCCTCGGCCTGCGCCACAGGCGGAAGGATAATGTCTACGAGATCCGGTTCTTCCGCCTCCAGCATTTTTGACAGATCATCGTAAGCGGCCAGTCCTGTTTCTTTCGCCTTGTTGATATCACGGTTGCAGGATGCAATCGGAACCGCTCCGGGCATTCGGGACCAGCTTTCGTAGTGGAATTTGCTGAAGTATCCCGCTCCAACACACGCAACCCTGATGGCTTGTTGAGTATTCATGCCCGCAATGCTTCAGATACTGACGCGGCTGCATCCTGCGTTCCGGCGGTGCCACCTAGGTCGCGGGTCAAGTTCTGTCCGTTCGCCGTCACCTTTTCCACGGCTTCACGCAATCGTTCGCCGTCGCTGGACAGGTCTGGATGATCATGGGTGAACCCCAACCATTCAAGCATCATTGCTGCGGACAGGATCATCGCAAACGGGTTGGCAATACCCTGTCCAGCAATGTCCGGAGCGGAGCCGTGGCAGGGTTGGAATACAGCGTGGTTCAACCCGATATCCGCTGACGGAGCCAGTCCAAGACCACCCATGAGACCCGCACCAAGGTCTGAGAGGATGTCTCCGAACATGTTCTCAGTCACCAAGACATCAAATTCCCAAGGCTTCTGGACCATCCACAGAGCGGTAGCATCAACATAAGCATGGTCTGCTTGTAATTCGGGATGGTGGGCGGCTTCTGCATCAAACATCGATCTGAAGAACGCAAAGGCGCGGAATACATTGGCTTTGTCGACACATGTAACTCGACCCCGACCGCGCCCGGTTCTTTTGCGGTTCTGGGCGAGTTCAAACGCGAACCGGAACAGTTTTTCGGACACCTCACGAGTGATCAGCAGAGTTTCACGTGCTTCGTCATCGGTAACTTCGCCAGCGCCTTGGGTGAAGAACAGCCCTTCTGTGCTTTCGCGTATCAAGATAAAGTCGATCTCTTTTCCACTGGGGAGCGACAAAGGGGTCATTTGTCCGCTGCTTACCTTTACTGGCCGCACACCAGCAAAAAGTCCCAGTTGCTTTCGCAGATCAATCTGCGGTGAAATCTCGGTTCCGTCAGGATATCGAACATCCGGCAAGCCCATTGCAGACAGCAGAATTGCGTCAGCATTGCGTGCAGTTTCGAGTGATCCAGCCGGAAACGATTCTCCTGTTTTGGCGTAGTGGCCTGCGCCTGCCGGCGCGTCTGTAAACGCCAGCTCGTAGCTGGGACTGTTGCCCGAGAGCTGGCGCAGGATTTCAAGCGTAGGGGCCATAATTTCCGGGCCGATCCCGTCCCCGTGGAACACCGCAACATCGTACATTTTTTTCATCTTGGCCCGTTTCCTTCCCGTTTCGCATTCATAGCGCGATAGCAGCTTCCACTACAGTACGTTGACAATGCATTCTTTAATGTATACGCAAATAAATGCAATAATAAACGCAAAGATGTTTGGGAGGACTTGGAAATGAAACTAAAGCTAGGGCGGTTGGCGGCCGCAGCCGTGATGGCGACCGGGATTACAGGGGCAGCTGCTGCGCAGGATTATCCCTATCGTGATATCACCACAGCTGTGGTCTGGGGGGCCGGAGGAGGTACGGATACGATCAACCGGATGATCATGGCCGAGATGGAAAAACACCTTCCGGTCTCGATCAATGTGATCAATCAAACAGGTGGTGTCGCAGGCTCCAATGGTATGGTCTACGTCATGAACCAACCAGACGATGGCTATACATTGGTTGGTTTGTCAGAGTCGAACGTCACCGCTGCTGTGCAGGGTGGTTGGGATAAGAAATTTGATTTTTGGTATCCGTTCATTGTTGGCGGATCACCTGATCTGATCTCGGTCCCGGCGGACAGCCCTTACAATACGCTGGAAGAACTGGTCGACGCTGCGAAAGCCGCTCCTGGCACTATTCCCGCGGCGGCTTCCGGCGCAGGTTCAATCCACCACTTGAACCTTCTGGCCATCGAAAAAGGGTCCGGCGCAGAATTCAAGTTTGTTCCCTACAAAGGCTCGGCGCCAGGTCAGGAAGCAGCGATAGCGGGTGAAGTTGCGTTGGTTGTGACCTCACTGGCTGAACAAGCTCCGCTGATCGAAGGCGGTCAGTTGAAGCCGCTCGCGATGCTGACGCCCGAAGATGCGCAGATTGCAGGGGCAACAGTGCCTTCTGCCTTTGGCATCTATGACGGTCTTGATCAGTATTTGCCGCTCAAGCAGGCCATCGGGTTTGCAGTTCACAGTTCAGCCGGGGACGATGTAAAGGCCGCACTTGGTGATGCCTTCGAGCAAGCTATTGCCTCCGACACCGTCGCCGAATGGGCCGCGGTAAACAATTACGATGTCGGTGGTCAACACGGCGAAGAAGCTCAAGAGCTGTTTGCGAACCTCGAAGCTACCTTTGCCTATACCTTGCAAGACCTTGGCGCTGCCACAGTGGATCCGGCCTCGCTGGGTATCGAGCAGCCCTAATCCGATCAATTTTGAAGGGGCGCGCTTGATCGCGCCCTTTCCCTCAGGAGGCAGGCAATGGACAAACCTGACGAAACACTGGTCATGCGGTCGCGCGACTTTTGGGCAGCAATTGTCCTAATAACAGTGTCCGTCTTTTTTCTTTGGAAGACGTCGGACATTCCACTTTGGGGCGAAAACCGCGCAGGTGTAAGTGGATCGGATTGGTACAACTCGGCTGCAATTGTACCGCTGTTCATCTTCGGGGGATTGCTTGGCTTGTCCTTCGTTTTGCTGGCTATTTCAATCCGCTCAGGTGGTGCCCAAAACGCGCTCAGTGCTTTGGGCATCGGGTGGGATAAGTCGGAAGCCTATCGAGCTTCTACAATAGGCCTGATCCTTCTTGCATATGTCGTTGGGTTGGTTCCAAGAGTGGACTTCATTCTGTGTTCTGGGTTGCTGATTACAGCTTTGACTTACGGCTACTACGGGGGTCATGCGCGGCGTGCTTTGGTTGCTTGTATCGCAGTTGTCGTCGCCGGTCTGTTTGCGTTCGCCGTGTTTTATGCTCAGGCGGATTGGAATGCACACGGTGATGATTGGTTTACATTGGCCGTTTGGGTCGCTTTAACCCTTTTGGTGCTGACCAAAGCGGCTTCCGAACGCGTTTTGCGGGTCGTTCCTTTCATCGCGATATTGGCCCCGCTCATCCTCGTTTGTGCGATGGCTTTTGTTTTCCGCCAGAACGTGCCTGCACGCGGCGGGCTGATCTTCAAGGAAATCGAATACCACTACTACGTGACGCTTCGTCCGTTATGGAAAGATTGATCGGATGGACTTTATCCTATCGCAACTGGCTGGATTTGGGGCGGCGTTCGTTGGTCTCGCAGTGGACCCGCTGACCTATCTGTATTTGATTGCATCCGTGTTCCTGGGCATCACGTTCGGCGCATTGCCCGGCCTTACGGCAACCCTGGCTGTGACGATCCTGACGGGATTTTTTGGCAACAAAATCCCACTGGACTATTCGCTCATCGCTTTGCTCGGGGCCTATGTTGGCGCGATTTACGGCGGCTCTTACCCGTCTATTCTGCTGAATATACCGGGCACGGCGGCCAGTGCGGCGACGGCAATGGATGGCTACCCACTGGCCAAAGCGGGTCGAGGGGGCGAAGCACTTGGGCTGACCACAACGGCCAGTTTCATTGGCACAGTTATCGGGACCCTCACGCTTTTGATTTTCGTATGGGCACTGCTTTTGGTTTCAAAGAACATCGCAAGCCCGGAGAAAGCATTGCTGGCCCTGTTCGGCATTCTGCTTTCTGGCACTTTGATGAGCGAAGACCTGGTGATCAAGGGATGGATCGCCGGTCTGATCGGGCTTGCGATGTCCATGGTGGGGCTTGACCCTCTGTTGTCTGAACCGCGCTATACTTTCGGCTGGTCTTACCTGTTGAGCGGGTTTCAGGTCGTGCCAGTTTTGATGGGGGCCTTCGCCATCCCCCAAATCATCGACGGCTTGAGGCACGTTGAGGCCGGGAAAGTTCTGGCCCTGAAAGGTCGCATTCTTCCGAACCTACGCTCCATCCGACGCTACCTGCCCACCATTGGCCGGTCAGGAGTGATCGGGACCGGGGTAGGAGCGCTTCCCGGCGTGGGCGAAGATGTCGCCGGTTGGGTCAGTTACGGTGTCGGCAAGACCGTATCTGCCGAGGGCGACAAGTTTGGAAAAGGGTCGTTGGAAGGTCTGCTGTGCTCAGAGACCGCAAACAACGCCTGCATTGGGGGGGCGCTAATCCCGCTTTTGGTTTTGGGCATTCCCGGTTCACCACCCGCCGCCGCCTTGATGGGGGCTTTCAAGATCAACAACGTGATCCCGGGACCGACGATAGACCCCGAGATTATTCTGCGTGTGGTTGCAATCTTGGTGCTGGCCTCCCTGACAATGTTCTTGATGGGGCTTTTCACCGCTCGGGTTTTCATCAGAATACTCGCCATCCCGCAGACTATCTTCTTGCCGGTTGTGATGGTTCTAACAACAATTGGGTCTTTCAGCGTCGGTGGTGGCATCAATGATCTTTACCTGATGCTTGGCGTCGGCGCCGTTGCCTATTTCATGAACCTGATGAAATACCCAATCGCGCCATTGGTTATCGGGGTTATTCTGGGCAGCCTGTTTGACGAAACCTTCCGCCGGTCGCTGTTCTTGTCGGACGGGGATCTTTCGGTCTTCTATTCGCGGCCCGGTGCGGCCATTCTGCTGGTGCTCAACATTGGTCTGATCCTCAGCCAACTGCCTGTCGCGAAGCGCGCTTTCTCACGTCTGAAAGGACTTTCCGTCTGATGTTTGTGGTTACTGTCACCTTCACTCTCAAGCCCGGTACGAGAGACACCTTTTTGCCGCTGATGGTCGAAAACGCTTCGACCTCTTTGTGTGAAGAGCCCGGATGCCAGCAGTTTGACGTTTGCCTCGGCGACGATCCCGAGACAGTTTTTCTCTATGAGGTTTATGATGACAGCGCGGCCTTCTCTGTACACCTAGAAAGTGCGCATTTTCGGTCCTTCGATACGGCTGTGGCTGATATGATCGCCACCAAGGTGGTTCACCAGTATTCCGAGGTCATCCGATGAACGATTGGGAAATCCATGCCGTGAAATACGCGGATCGCAACGCCCGGACGCGAGCTGATAGTTTCATCATCGATGATAATCACGACGCGTCTCACGCGATGGACTATTTCGTTTGGGTATTGAAGCGCGGCAACGAAGTCATTCTGGTCGATACCGGCTACGACTCCGATGAGGCCGCCGCCCGTGGTCGTCCCATTGCGATGGACCCACGCGAGGCTCTGCGCCCCTTGGACATCACGCCGGAAGCGGTGACAGACATCATCGTGACCCATCTTCATTATGACCACGCGGGGGGGCTGCATATGTTCCCGAGCGCGAAGTTGCATATGCAATCGGCGGAGATGGCCTTCGCCACAGGCCCCTGCATGTGCCACGACGATCTGCGCGCACCTTTCACGGCGGGCCATATTTGCGAGGTCGTAAAGCGTCTCTATTCAGGGAAGGTCGTGTTCTACGATGGAGAAGCCGAGATTATAGATGGGATCACGGTGCACTGCATTGGTGGGCATTCGCGAGGGTTGCAATGCGTTCGCGTAAGGACGGAAGCCGGGTGGATGGTGCTCGCCTCTGATGCCTCGCATTACTATGAGAATTTCATGGCGCGCAAAGCCTTTCCCATTGTCGTCGACCTGCAGGACATGATGGATGGATTTAAGACGCTCGAGAGGTTGGCCTCGCATCCTCGACTTATCGTGCCCGGCCATGATCCACTTGTGCGTGAGGTTTTTCCCGTCGGAGCGGCACCACATATCCATAGGCTGGATTTCGGGCCAACCAGGGACATCGAACTATGAAAATTGGTGTCATAGCGGATGATTTTACTGGTGCGAGTGATATTGCGAACACCTTGGCGAAGGGCATGGAGCCAGAAGGTGGGATACGAACCGCGCAGTTTCCGGGTGTTCCTAATATCCCGGTCGACGAAGAGATCGAAGCGGGTGTGATCTCACTCAAAAGCCGCACTGCACCGGTTGAAGAAGCCATTGCAGACAGTCTGAGTGCTTTGCGGTGGCTCGCGGATCAAGGATGCCAGCAGTTCATCTTCAAGTATTGTTCGACCTTCGATTCCACGACGGAAGGAAATATCGGCCCAGTTGCGAAAGCGCTTGCCGACGAACTGGGCGCGGAAAAAGTGATTTTCTGTCCGGCCTTTCCGACAACGGGGCGTACTATCTATTACAGTCATCTCTTTGTGCTTGGTAAGCTGTTGCACGAGTCTGGGATGGAAAATCACCCTCTTACTCCGATGACGGATGCCAATATCAGGCGATGGTTGCAGTATCAGACTGAAGAAGCGGTTGGGTTGGTGCCAATTGACACTGTGAAGCTAGGTTCAAAGGCGATTGCTGATGCTTTGCAGAAAGCCGACGAACGATTTGTGATTGGCGATGCGATTTCGGATGAAGATTTGTTGGCCTGGGGCAAGGCTCTAAAGGATGCCAAGCTCATTACAGGGGGATCCGGGATAGCGCTGGGGCTACCCAGAAATTTCCTGAGAGAGACTTCATCCAAAAGTGCTGGCAGTGCGTTCACTGGTGTCGCAGGGCCTGCCGCGATCCTTGCGGGTTCTTGTTCAGGTGCGACCCGCGGGCAGATCGATGTTCATGCGAAATCCCATCCAACCTTCGCCATTGATGTTCCGGGTGTCATGGCCGGGGATGTGACCACGCAAACGCTTCTGGATTTCTTTGAAACGCATCCGGGTCAGGCGCCACTCGCGTATTCATCGGGAAGCCCGGATGATGTGGGCGCGATCCAAAACAAATTTGGTCAGGAAGCTGTGGCGAAAAAACTGGATAGTCTCTTTGCAGATACAGCACGAAAACTTGCCGAAACGGGGTACAAGCGCCTTGTGGTGGCAGGAGGAGAGACGTCGGGAGCTGTCGCCAAGGCTGTCTCTGAGGCACTGGGGTCACCGGCCATGTCAATTGGGCCAGAAATTGACCCTGGCGTGCCAGTCCTGAGCGTTGGAAAAACTGAACCCATTGCGATGGCACTAAAGTCTGGGAACTTTGGCGATCCAGACTTTTTCGCGAAAGCGCTGAGAATGATGGAGGCAGGCCGATGAGTTCGGATGAATGGGCTATGCGGCAGCAGATGTCGGAGTTGTGTGCATCTCTGTTTGCGCGTGGATTTTCTGTCGGTACTGCGGGCAATGTCTCTGCCCGTCTGAACGAAGGCATCCTTATGACACCCACCAATTCGACATTGGGGAATATCGACCCCGAGCGCATTGCCAAAATTGATTTGGATGGCAACCACGTCTCCGGAGACAAGCCGACCAAGGAAGTCTTTCTGCATCACGCCTTCTATGAAACGAGATCGGAAGCGGCTGCCGTAGTTCATCTGCACTCGACCTGGGCGACCGCACTGTCGTGCCTGGAAGACACTGATCCAGATGACTGTATTCCACCGCTGACGCCGTATATGGTCATGCGTGTTGGTACGGTCAAACTGGTTCCATACGTCAAGCCGGGTGACCCGAAATCCGGTGAATTGATCCGCGAACTGGGCGGCAAATATAGTGCTGTTCTATTAGCCAATCACGGTCCCGTCGTATCAGGAAAGGATCTCTTCTCAGCTGTCTGTGCAGCTGAAGAGCTGGAAGAAACGGCTAAGCTGCTAGTGGCTTTGCGCGGCCTGCCAACCCGCCTATTGGATGCCGGACAAGTAGCAGAACTCAATGAGACTTTCAGAAGGATGTAATCAGACACCGAAAGGGGGAGTGTGCCGACTTTTGGGCAAATCGTGTAAAATTATTCGCGAATACCGCGCAAAGTTATGGGCAAGCACATTTGAATTTAATGCACGAAATCAATAGCAGGAGCGCATCGTTATGAGCGCGCCTACAATCTTGTAGGATTGCGTATGACACTTCGCACACCCCATAGGTTTGCTTAGTTTGCCTATAGTTTTTCGCTGCGCGATTACCTGCCGTACCGATAAACTTAATCAGTTTATGACGTAGTCGTTACGGTTACGGACTCTTGCGGCGCTCGACTCGCTAGGGGCACTCACTGAGGAACATTGGGTTCCATGCGGCCATTTTGCTGGGGTTCTCGTGAACGTCTGCGATGCGCAGAAATCGGAATTTGCAAAGTTTGGCGGACATGCGTCGAGATACTTCAGCTTGTCCGTTTTGGCGATCACGATCAGCCCGCCATTCGGGAATAACAGCTTTCCGTGATTCTTACCGTGTACGGAATGCGCGCGCGCTTTTACATTCTGGGAAATGATCTTGTTCAAGTCTTTGTCTCTGGAATAGTGCATGTCGCATCCCGACAAGCTCACTTCTTGGAATTGGTCCGGTTGGCGTTTTTTGCGGCGGCGCTTTGCGCGCGTGCGGTGAAACTGCCTTTTGCCAATTGGCCGCCAGTCTTGGTTGAGGTTGCGGATTGAATGCGCGCGGCTGCTTTGGCGGTCATGGCTTTAGTTTTCGGCATCCTGTTTTCCTTTCGAGTTTGAGGATGCCTTGGTTGTTTCAGTTTTAGGCCGGCCATTCACCAGATAAGCTGGGGACACCATTTTGAGATTTTGCAAAGATAGCGCTATGCACATCGATACAGCTTGAGCCCTGTTCAGTTCCGAAACTTACCAATTGCTTCCAAACGAACCAATGCCCCTTGGTCCAGGCAGCGGAATAACAGCTCCTTTTTGATGCCGTGCCAGATCTACAGTGCTGCGTATTTTGTTGAATCTGTCCTGATAAGCGATGTCGGGTTCGGAAATCTGCGGTCAAACGTTTCATGCCGCTAGAAGTGACCGGCGAATGCGCATTTCCCTTGCCCAAGATTTGCAGATTTTGATGACGTACATCTTAGCAGATGTCCTTGCCGCGACTGTTATCACGACTGAAATATAAGGTGCGCACCAGCCTATCAGTCAAAGCGTCGCATTTGAATTAAATGAACTCTATCGCGTATAATAAAAAACCCTTTTTCCGCACTGCTTTCGAGTCGAGTTCCAGTGCTCTCAAGGTGTTGCAGGATTTAGGCGCCGCCTGTTCAAATTTCCTGAGCGCTTGCCCTTTTGCACGCCGCCTCTTGGGTCAGTTGTGCCATCATCCATCAGTTCGACGATCTCAGTACGAATTTCCAGATCTGCCATAGCGCCTTCAACCAGGGGCCTTGTCAGCTCTGCCAGGCAGGGTCGCGCACCTGCAATCACGTTGTCATGTTCTCGCAGGATCGCGCGGCACATGACACCGGGAACAAAAGGACCGTGCCCCTTTTCCGCGATCAGCTTCCAATTTCGGGTCAGGCTCTGCCCGGCGCGCTTGCCGGAAACACTTACCTGCATACCGCCTCGGTCACTTCCGAAGGGATAAAGCGCTTTTGAAAGAACGTAGAGCGCAGAATAGGCAATGGCCGGTAATTCAAAGTGCCCGTACTGCCTGAGTTTAGCCAGCAGATGTAATGCCCAGTTCATCAACGGAAGTTCCAGACCCGCACGAAACATGACGCTTTTCGCGCCTGTCATTTCCGGGAGCAATGCGATGTCGGGAACGTCGACGCTGTATCCGGCGCGCCTCATACCCGATTCCAACTCATACAACTTGCGATCTGTCCATCCGCTAGTTGTTTGCCAGGCACCATTGCGCCACACCTGATGCCGCCGTCCGACACCGCTGACAATACTCTTGATAACGGACATGCCTCGCGGTGCCCGGTTACCTGGCAGGATAGCGATGTCGATAACATCAACTTCATCCAGATCTTCGATCAAATCTTCGACGATACAGGAAGACAGACCGGGTACGCTGGATGCACCGGAAAGGGCAAAAACACCTGCGGCCGTTGCTTCGGTGTTCAAAGCACCAATACCCTTCGTGAACGTGGCGCTGTCCGACAGATCAAGATAGTGGCAGCCATGAGCGATACAGAGTTTCGGGACTTTATACGGATCATCACCATAGTGTTGGAACGGTCCTGCCGCATCAATCACAACGTCTGGCTTTACTTCAAAAACTGCCTCTGGTGCTTTACCAATGTCCAATTTCAGGGTTTGCGCCCCGAGTTCCTGAGCCAGAGCGCGGCCCTTTTCAGGGCGTCGTCCGGCCAGCCAAAGCTGATGCCCGTCACGTGCCAGCAATCGGGCCGTCAGGGAACCGAAAACACCGTATCCGCCGATAATCACGACCTTCATGACGGGACACTCCCGATAATCTCAGCATCATGAAATGTTGCGTCCTGCCAGATCAGCTGGCCAAAAAGCGGATGCGCCAGTTCCAGAGTGAACCGGAACTGCCCATCCCCTAGTTCTTCGTGGCCGACCACAAGCCCCCCAGGACAGCACCACCGTGGCAGAGGCAGTCGGTTTTGCCCCAGTTTCAGGAAGTATCGTTCGCTGACAAAATAGAGACCATTCGCTGTGCTTTCGAGCTTTAGCGAGATGCCAATTCCAAAGCCGATATATTCTTCCAATCCGGTGGGTCCGGCAAAGCGTTTTGAGCTGCCGACCATCTGTGGAAACCCGGCCGCCCGACCATATTGCCGGATCCAAAACTGCCCGCCCGTTGCCGCATCTTCGGTGACGGTGACCACGGCGGATCGACCGACAGAGGTACGATCAAACGGCAGCGGTGCGCCGATCACGCGCAGGGCAAAGGCCAGCGCCCGCCCGACGGGGTTCATCCGCATTTGGGTCACGCGGCCCTGATAGGCAAGGCTGGCATCCCCCCGCAGACGCTTGCTGAACCGGCGTTGAATTGCCTTGGGCAGGCGCGACCATGCCGAAGCCCCCAGCAAGTTCTTGAAGCGATCATCCAGACTGCTGATCGCATCGGATTGCGGTTGAGCCGGCTTCGCACCTGGTGGCGCTATCCTTTTGTTAATTTCGATCATTCTGTTTTTTCCGTCAAAAGAGAAATTAAAGGTCAAATTTTTAGGTGCTTTTTTTGCCTCCGGTGAAGCTGAGCAGGGAAACGACTTTGGTTCCCATTTTCATCAACATCACCAGTTTCGGACGGGGCACCGTAAGCATGTCCCTGAACCACGTATCGGCGGTTGCCAGAAACTCTTGCATGTCCTGCATGCGCCGCAACGCGGTTGGGTCAAGATTGCTTTCGGTTTCAGCCTGAGCCACGCAGGCGCGCAGGGCTTGTGCTGCCGGATCAATCTCGCGTTCCTTGCGCCCTTGGGCGATGCGGATCCCCATTTCCCAGACATCCACTTCGGCCTCATAATGCTCGCGCCGGTCACCTGGCACCGGAATGCGGCGAATGAGGCGCCAACTCACCAATTCTTTGAGCGAGTTGGACACGTTGGATCGCGCAATACCCAACGACTCGGCGATCTGCTCGGCATTAAGGGGTTTGGAGCTAAGATAAAGTAGCGCGTGAATCTGCGCCACAGAGCGATTGACGCCCCATTGATTGCCCATATCACCCCAATAAAGAATGAACTGGCTTGCAGCGTCTGATTTCGTTATGTCATAAATTTCTGTCATAACAGAAATATCAGACTTGATGGAGCGAAAATCAAGACCATTGTTGATTCATGAATGCAAATCACGTGCTGACGCGACGGCCAAATGTCCAAACACGATCAAACAGCTGATTTAAAGGGATTTCTCCCCACAGCATTCATGCAGTCGCTCAACATTAAAACCCGCGCCGGTGAACGACAGGTACAGGTACGGCGGCCATCAACAAGAAATGACATGGCAAGCAACCGGTATGGGCGTCGAAGAGCTGTATCAAGTGATCTTGAATGATTGGGCCAGGCTAACAAAAGAACAATAGGTGGATGTGTCAGTACGATCGCTTGATCAGATCGGTCAGCTAGAAGCACCAGCTGGTGACCCGCCAACAGCGCAAGATTTCACGCGTTTCTAAACAGCCTACCGAAAGTAGTCTTGGGTGCGGGCATATCGCTAGATCTGACTTTTTGTCCTTCTGGTGCGCAAGCAAGGCTTGGCGATCAATAACAAGCACTCCTGAAAAGACCATCGATCCGAAACTCGGGATGCTGGAACTGGTTGGGCAGCTCGGCAGTGTTTTGCAGACCTGTGAAGTGATGGGATACAGCCGGGACAGTTTCGACCGGTTCAAGGAGCGCCCTATGCTCAACTTGTACTTTGTCAGGGTGGCGAGGTTTGAACGCGAGCCGACAAAAAAGGATGACATTCGGGCGTGCGACTTAGGCAAAAACATCCCTGCCGACCTCCTTTGCTATCCTGCGGTACAAGCAGCGGATATGTCGACGAACTGTAGGTGGCAGAAAGAGAAGCTGGTTGGAAGCTGGCGGAAATCAGGACTTGCGCCAAAAAGAAAAAACCTGGTTGATGACGAAGCGATGCGACTGCAGGCAAGGTTGATCTCAGAAATGGGCTTTACCGAAACATAGTTCGGATCCGGAGTTGAGCAGACATTAACGGGAACGGAATTTGATAAGTGCCATAATTAACGCGGCTTCGCAGCGTTACATGGATATTCGTCTGAACTCGCGCACACTGGCGCGTTTGCACGTCTCACTACAAAACGCCCCCGCATCACAAGAGACGCCCAAGGCAAAGCTGCTTGCACTTGCGTTGGCCTACCTGGATTTCGGTAACGAAAACCGAAACCTATGGGCCGCTTTATTCGATCACCGGATGCAGCCGGGTGTACCGGTCCCGCAATGGCACCTTGAGGAACACGCGGTGCTCATCGCCGAGATCATCGCTCCGTTATCGCAATTGAACCCTCAGTTGGATGACGACACATTGGCTTCGCGTGCACGAACTGTGTTTTCTGCTGTGCACGGCATAGTAAAGCTATCGCTGGAAGGCCGGTTCGTCGCGTTGGACGCGGATGCGGTACAAGCTGAATTGTCCGAGTTCATGACCCAATATCTGCAGGGGTATCAGTCAGGGTAAGTGTCCTCGTTTTCTCGAAAGTGATTGCATATGGAATTGACATCAATGCCACCGCATTGCGACGCTGCCAAACAAGTTAAGAAAGCGGAAAATCCGAAAATTCGACGGAGGTATCATGCGTAACATGTTTAAGGCGGCGTTGGCTGCAACACTCATAGTGTCTGCTCCGATCATCGTGCAGGCCGAAACCATCATCCGAGTGACGTTACAGTTGCCAGAGACTCATTCGTTGGGACAGAACTGGATCGCGTTCAAGGATATCGTTGAAGAGAAGTCCGGCGGTGAGCTAACGGTTCAGCTGTTCCCGTCAGCGCAGCTTTACAAAGATAAGGAAGTTCCAGAAGCAGTGGGTACAGGCGCTGTCGAGGCCGGTTCGGCGTTTCTTGGCCGGTTTACCGGGGCGGTCCCGGCAGTAGACGTCGTGAACCTGCCCTTCTTTTTCCGTGATGAGGACCATCTGCGGGCGGCCGTTGCCACTGGATCACCGATGCGCAACATTCTGGATGCCGCTGTGCTTGAGGAAACGGGGGCCAAGGTTCTGTGGTGGCAGGCGTTTGGGCGTAATGTCTATTTGTCGAACGGGTCTGCCATCCGAACACCCGCCGATCTCAAGGACCAAAAAGTCCGGACCTACGGTAAGGTGATTGGTTGGACCGTCGAGGCGCTTGGTGGCGCACCCACGCTGATGTCGGGGTCAAAACAGTTTCTGGCCTATCAGCAGGGTGCTGTCGATGTGGGCATGACAGGTGCGTCTGCCGTGAAGTCGCGAAAACTGCACGAAGTGATGGATCACATGACCTTGTCATATGACAGCGCTATCGAATTTGTGGCCGTCATGAACAACGACTTTTTCGAAAGCCTTTCGCCCGAGCATCAGCAGATCATTCTGGACGCCGCCGCTGAGGTCGAACAGCAATTGCGTGACGCGATCTACGCAGAAGAAGACGCAACCATTGACGAAATGCGCGGCCTGATGACCGTGGTTGATCTGACCGATGAAGAGCGTCAGCAATGGATTGAGGCGACCTCGAGCGTTTCTCAGCGTTTTGTCGATGACGCAGGCGATACTGCCGCCGAAGTGATTTCAGCCGTGTCCGGAATGTAATCCCTTCTTCATATTGTCAAAGCAAGCGGACATCCCACGTTCGGTTGCTTCTTCTATTGGCGAGGCACCCCGAATGCTGCAAGCCCTGACCAGAACCGTCGATTGGCTGTCTGAACTCTTTGGTATTGTCGCCGGATGGATGTTCTTCGCCATAGGCATATTTGTGGCTTACGAGGTCTTCATGCGCTACGCGCTCACCAGCCCGACGGTCTGGGTGGATGAGATCGCAAGGATCTTTCAGGTTTGGGCTACCTTTGGCGCGACGGCATATGTTCTAAAGCACCGCCAGCACATCGTCATTGATTTGGCGTTCCGGGATGCGAACACGCTTAGGCGCAGGGTTGTCGAGACGTTTTCGTTGCTTGTTATCGTGTTTTTCGGATGCGTCGCCGCGCGATATGGTTGGGACATCTGGCTGAAATCCACGCTCGCCGGGCACACGACGGACAGCTACCTTGCTGTACCCAAGGCCTATACTCAATCCGCGATCTGGGTTGGGTTTGGTTTGCTGTCGCTTCAGGCTTTGGTGGAAATCTACCGAGTGTGGACGAGTCAGGCGAACCTGCAAAACCATGAACTTGGGGGTCACTGACCCTTGGAAACCATTCTGATCATCGGAGCCCTGCTGGGTTTGCTGCTTTTGCGCGTGCCCGTCGCCTTTTCCATGGGCGCCCTCGGGGTTGTGCTGTTATGGCTGAAAGGGCTCCCATTGATTGCCGTGCCGCAGCGCCTGTTCGGGACGATGGACAGTTTTGAACTTTTGGCCGTGCCTTTGTTCCTGCTCATGTCAAACGTGCTGTTGAAAGGCGGCGTCGGACGGGATCTCTTTGCCGGTGTGCAGGCTTGGGTCGGGCATTGGCCCGGGGGATTGGGCGTCGCTACGATCAAAAGCTGCACGCTTTTTTCGGCGATTTCGGGATCCTCGGTGGCGACGGCAGCCACAATTGGCACCGTCGCCATCCCCGAGATGGAAAAGCGCGGCTATGACCGTCCATTCATCTTGGGACAACTCGCCGCCGGAGGAACCCTGGGCATTCTGATCCCCCCATCGATCCCGCTGATCATCTATGGCGTCATTACCGAGACTTCGATTCCAACGCTTTTCCTTGCCGGAATTGGACCTGGATTGTTCCTTGCAACGCTCTTTATCATCTACGCCATGCTTTATGCGCGCGGCAAAAAGAGCTTAAAAGTCGAGCGCATGCCAATGAAACAACGGCTGCTGGTGACATTAAGTGCGCTTCCGACTGTCGTCTTGGCTATAGCAATCATTGGATCGATCTATGCAGGAATAGCGACGCCATCAGAAAGCGCGGGCATCGGGTTCGTGATCGCGATAGTCATAACATTCGCGATGCGAAGAATGACCTTCGCAAAACTGCGAGAAGCCGTGCACGATTCACTGATAACCACTGTGATGATTTTCATCATCGTCGCAGGGGCTAAGGTTTTTTCTTACGCCATTACTTTGTATCTGATTCCGCAATCGATCAGCAGCTTTCTCACTGAAAACATCTCAAACCCGACGATTTTTATTTTCGCGGTCGGGCTCGTGTTGTTGATTATCGGCTTTTTCCTCGAAGCACTTTCCATGATGCTGATTATGGTTCCGGTGCTTTTCCCTGCGCTTGAAGTCATGGGAATTGATCCGATCTGGTTCGGCATCTTTTTCGTCGTCCTGATCGAGACAGCGCTAATCACTCCGCCGGTCGGATTAAACCTGTTTGTCCTTCAAGCTGTCGGAAAGGCGCGCCTTGAAGAGGTTATTCAAGGGGCCATCCCTTTTGCGTTCATCATGTTAGCGACGGCCGTGCTGTTGTGGTTCTGGCAGGATTTGGCGCTTTGGATTCCTTACAAGCTGTTCTGACGGAACAAGCGGCGCACTCAATTGGTTCTTACAAACTGCCATACCGGGATACAGTCAGGCCGAAACGGTGCCATCCTCCGGTGAAGGTTCCGTCTGGGGTTTCGTATATGGCCTCGGATCGGCGAAGTTACTCAAACTGAATTATGACCGCTTCAAAGTCCTGATCGCTTGTGACCCTGGTGTGGTGACCCTTTCCCACTTTGTCTTCCATGTGCCACACGTCGCCGGGGCCGATGTCACGATAGTTTCCATCACTTGCAGTGACGCGGATTGTGCCTGCAAGGCATATCAGCCTTTGCGCCACCGGGGTCGGATGGATGGGCTCGTTCCAACCGGATCGAAGCCGCAGGAACATTGTCTGTTTGACGCGCTCTGGCTCGGATACCTCGATGGCCTGCGCGGGCGGGGCGAAACTCCGTTCCTCGAGGTTGACGTCAATGTCATCCCAATGGCTTTCGCCAGCAGCATCGGCATAAAGCTTGCAATACTTCACGGTGAACGTCCTTTCGGCTTTTTGCAGCGGTAAACCTAAGAATGATCGGTCGCGTTAGTCGTTACTTGCGGGCCTAAAGCTGTGACCCGATCGGTAAAATACTCAGAAAACCAGAGACGATGTGATCCCAGACCGACCCTGTGGGCTCGGAATTGTATTCCAGTATTTCCCCGTCCGCTCCTCGTGTTCTCCATTTAAGCTGGCCTGCGCGTTCCAACGTCACCTGGTAGGTGTAGGCGGGCAGGGCCGCGTCCAATGCACCCATCGTTTGAACGGCCATCGCGGGAGAGTCGATCAGAATGCCCATTTCGGTATTGATGTTCACAGACCGCGGGTCCCAATTGAATGAGCCAACAAAGAGGTAACGGTCGTCGATGGCAAAAGCCTTGGAATGCAGGCCGGATCGGGATTGTGCCCAGTTGATACCGCGACGCTGAACCTGATAGGCGTCTGGCCGCAATTCATAAAGCTCAACACCACCGCGCAGCAACGCTCTGCGTTTCTTGGCGTAATGGGCATAGACCGGCACGACGTCGTTCGACCCTAAGGAATTGGTCACGACTTTGACGTCCACACCGCGATTTTCCAACTCGGTCATCCATCGGACGCCATTGTTGCGCGGCACGAAATAGGCCGAGATGATATTTACCTCGCTGCTGGCAATTTCAAAATACGGCAGCAATTGCGATGCAAGAATGGGGTCGGACGTTTCAACGCCCGCAGCTTTTGAAGGCGGGTCAGCATACAAACGCGCGGGGACCCAATTCAGCCGCAGCGCGCCGTCGGCAAAATTCTCTTGCGCGGATTTCCTGAGCGCAGCGCCGTACTGGGTCTGTTTTGCTTCCTCCACCAACTCATTCAGCCTTGTGCGCGCATCGTTCAGGTCAAACGATTCCGGTTGTCCAACAACCACGCGTGCGGGAACGGCAAATTCACTGTTCCAATAGGCGTCAAAGCTCTGGGAAACCTCATTCACGACGGGGCCTGCCGCCAGCACGTCCAGATCGGCATAGTTCATTTCTTCCCGGGCCAGGAAATACTCGGCCCCGATGTTGCGCCCCCCGACGATCGTGAAGGTGTTGTCTGCGGTCATGGATTTATTGTGCATCCGGCGATTGATGCGTTTGAAGTCTGTCAGGCCCGCAATCAGCAGGCTTTGATCCCGCCAAAAGGGATTGAAAAGCCGGATCTCGATATTCTCGTGATAGTCCAGCGCTGCGGTCATAGCGTCGTAGCTGGACGTGTCCATGTCATCTAAAAGCAGCCGGACACGAACGCCCCTGTCTGCCGCCTGCAAAAGGCTGGCTGCAAACAGGTGGCCCGTGGGGTCATTGTGCAAAAGGTAGTACTGCGCGTCGATGGTATGCTCGGCCGCAGCGGCCAGCAAAAGCCTTGAAACCAGCGCTTGTTCCCCATCACTGATCAGTTTTACCCCGGACCGCCCATCCTTGGGATCGCCAAGCCGGTTGGCTGCGCGCACCAGGGCGCTGTTTGCGGGGGTCGCAAAGGACGACGAAACAGACTTTTCATAGCTGCGCGTTTTGGGGGCGCATGCAGCAAGAGCCAGCGTACTGCACAGACAAACCACGACGGCCCATGGCTTCATCGACATTCTCCCCCCATTCTATCTCAGGTGACTACGCTTGTAGGGGTGATTGCAAGTTTGTTTCCGTATTCACCGGGTCGTTTCTCAAGCCTGTGTTGTTTGGGCGAAACCCCAAAAGGGCCCGCGCAGGGGTGTTCGCTGACCGCGTCGTTTTAAATTGAAGACGGAGTCTCGGATACTGAGGTTGAAGGGGTGTCGCCGGGTTTTGCAGGTCCGATCGGCCCCCAATTCTGATCATAAAGCACCTAACTGGTTCAAGGCACCTGCGCCGTCCCACAAATGGGTGACGATTTTCAGGTTCGGGGTTTGCGGCTCAGCAACCCGTATTTCATGGCCCAGGATCGGAATGAACGACGTTTGCGTCTTTCCGATTTCACTGCACGCTTGGACTGTGCGCCGCCCTGTCGGTTGAATTCGAACACATCAATCACCTTCTCGGCACAGCCGCAGGCTTCGCCCATGCCAACCTTGGCAAAGTAGAATTTCTCGAAACTATCCCGGTTTTTCATGGCGAGCCTCCTGACGTGATTGAACCCGTTTTGGGGGAAAACTCCAAATCACATTCCGGATGGTTGTTGAAAACGCCACGATGACCGGGTGTTTCCAAAATGCAAGCCATCAGATTTCGTGACCGCGAATTTGTTGTTTTCGTTTTTCGTAAACTAAGACTGGGTTACGGTTCGCTTAACGTCTAGCGCGTCTACAAGGATGCGCTTGCCGGCCGACAACATACGACAGGCGAACCTGCGATTGAAAAGACTTGTTGCGTACACACTGCCATTGTTCTGTGGTTTCGCCGCGTCGACCAACGCGCAAAACCTGGATCCAGACGCCTCGGAAACCGCCGCCCGGGCCGCTCTTGCGGTGCTGAGTATTGCCGCCACACCGAACGAAACACTGTCGTCCCTATCCTTTCTGAGCGCAGCCGGTGACGCGCGAAATCTGCGGTCCACACAGTTGCGCGGCGGGTTCAAACCATTGGACAACGGCCTGTATCTGGAAGGTCAGTTCGCCTATCAGAACTATAATCCGGTGGTGATATTCCCCGAAATCGGGTCTGATACCGAACTGGATGTGAAATGGTCAAGCATCGCCGCGACCCTTGGTGTCGGATGGGAATTTCCGCTCACAAATGATTGGCACATCCGGCCAGCCGCGCATCTGTCCCTTGGCCATGTCACAACGGACGCCGTGTTTTCCGACTTCCCGTTGTTTCCGACCCGCTCGAACGGAGTGGGCGAGGTGGATGGCAATCTGAACGCCTTTGGCTTCGGCGCGTCCCTGAGTCTTTTTCGCGAGGCACAGTTCGGCCGTTGGCACGCAGAATACAAACTGCGCCAAACATTTCTGGAGTTTCACCCGATAGACGAACCCGAGGTTGGGAATGCGCGCGCAAACTCGAATCAGACCACGTTGTTTTCGCGCTATCGCTATCCGCTGGACAAGGTCAAACTACTGGGCAGTCCGTCAAAGCTGGTTTTGGACGGGGGTGTTGTCCTCTATCACGGCGACAGCGCGATGGTGTTGGATACGGATTGGCTCGCGACGGTAGGTGTCGGAATTGAGGTCGATACCACAAAGATCGGGTTGCCCGCCGTCGAGGGCGCGCGCGTCATGCTGAACGGCGTTATCGCGGATTCGTTTTCGGGGTTTTCGGTCGGGTTCGGGGTTCGGTTCTGAACCTGCCACCAAAGGAGAAGGGCGCAGAAAACCTGCGCCCTTCTTACTGCTCTGGTTTTGGCCCAGATTATTTCCAGCCGGCTTCGTTAAAGATCTTTTGCGCTGTCGGCAGGTTTTCGGCGACGTCGGACAGGACGACCTCATCCGCTTTGAACTCACCCAGCGATTTCACCGAGTCCGCAAGCGCGACGCCTTCAACCGCGGGGAATTCGTCATTCCCGGCCGAGAAATATTGCTGGGCGCTGTCGCTTGCCAAATATTCGAGGAAGAGAACGGCATTCTCTTTGTTCGGCGCATTTGCAGCCACACCTGCACCGGACAGGTTCATATGCGCGCCATAGCTGTCCTGGTTCGGGAAGACCCAACCGATTGCATCGATATCGGCCGAGACGCCTTTTACATCTTTGCGGATTGCGCGAGCAAAGTAATAAGTGTTTGAAACCGCGATGTCGCATTCGCCGGATACGATACCCCGCAGCTGATCGGTATCACCGCCCTGTGGTTCGCGGGCCATGTTGGCCACGATGCCTTCGGCCCAGGCCTTTGCTGCTTCGGGGCCTTCATGGGTGATGATCGACGCCAGAAGGGTCTGGTTATAGGTGTTGCTGGACGACCGGATACAGACCTGCCCCTTGTATTCGGGCTTGGCAAGATCGGCATATGTCGCTGGAGGGTTAGCGACGTTTTCCTTGTCGTAGAAAATGATGCGACCACGTTGCGAGAAGCCGAACCATTCATTGTCGCTGTCCTGAAGGTTGTTCGGGATGCGTTCTTCAAGAACGGCGGTTTCGATCGGTTGCAGAATGCCGGCATTCTTGGCCCGTGAAAGGCGCGAGGTGTCGACTGTCAGCAGAATATCCGCGGGCGAGTTCGCGCCTTCGGCTTCCATCCGCGCGATCAGCTCATCGGCTTTGCCTTCGATGCGGTTGATGGTGATGCCAGTGGCCTTTTCGAAATCACTGTACAGGTTTTCGTCGGTGTCATAGTGGCGCGAGGAATAAAGGTTCAACTCACCCTCGGCAGCGGCAGAAGTGGCAATCAGGGCCGACAATGCGGCGGCGAAGCAGGTAGAGGATTTGAGCATCATAACTCCCAACATTGAAATGTGCGGCGTAGTAATCCGACTGAAATTGTCAATTAAACGATTCCCGAGTGGATGCAAGGAAATCTGACAAAATTAGTTGGTCAAATGGTCGCTATTGTCCGGTGGGGGCAAGATGCGGAAAGTACGATGCAGAAAAAGTTGGTGGGTAGGATTGTTAAGGGTCCAATGTGTGAATTGGATTCTACGCTGTGAGTGCACGCCGCACCAAACATGCTGCAACTGCGTAGTTCTTGGTCCCGCCATGCAAGGAAGAAGTCAGCAATTCGGACTGCGTGCCGCGATTTTAGGACCGCGAGTTCACACAGCGCGCAGCATTGCCACCATTGGCCATTTTCAAACAAAAAGCCGCTCTGCGGTGTAATCCGAGACATTGCCAAGCTAACTGAGCTCGCGAAAACGTTTTAGTCGAACCACGATACGTCCCAGTTGGGCGTCTTTTATTGTTCTTCACATCACTGGTCACGCCCGGTGTTTGGCCAGTTCACTCCAACACAATTCAAGAGCAGCCGACGTGTTTTGGGACTTGCGCGCCGCGCAGATGTTCCATGAAAGGCTCTGCTTCATCGAAACAGGTTTGACTTTCTTTGTGCTGATCAGTTCTGAAAAAGTGTCCGGCATCCCTCCTACGATATAGTCTGGCTCTTCCAGTAATCCGGTCAGAAAGTTGTAATCGTCGCATTCGACATTCGGTTGGACATTGACCTTATTGACCGCGTCAGTGTTGCCACCAAGTGACTTTATCAGGGTCGCTCTCCAGTGTTTATGAAGATGCGGTGATGCAAAGGGAAAGTCGAAAACACCTGCCATTGTTTGTGGGCCGCGTTGGTGAATTTCATGATCGGGGTGCGCAACAAACTGAATTTGCCGTTTTTCCATCACCATGATTTCGACATTGTCGGCATCCGGTGTGTAGGTCAGATCGCCCAGAAACACATCGAACTGCCCCGCTTGCAACAAGTCGAGCGGACGCGCGTAGGCGCTCACCAGTATTCTGAATCGAAGGTCGGGCATTACCTGCCGCACAGATCGCAGGACGGGCACGATCAGAGATCTTGTGGTCAGAGGCCCGCAACCGATCAGCAAAGTACCAGGTCCGGCGTCACGCAAACTGGCAACACGCGTCGCATAGCGATCCAGGTCTTGCCGCAGAGCCTTAGCGATGGGCAAAAACTCCTGCCCCGCCCGCGTCAGCGTACTGCTGTTGCGCCTTCGATGAAACAGCACGAGCCCTGCATGGTCCTCGGCTTGCCCGATATAGCGGGAAAACGACGCGTTGGAGACACCCATCACGCGGGCCGCGTGTTGGAAGCTGCCAGTTTCAGCCAAAGTAAGAAAGGCAGTTAATGCGTTTTCATTCATCGTGCGGTCAATATCATCTCAGTTATCGGTTTTTAACTTTCATAATGTGAAATCCTAGTAAAGCTTTGTTGCAGCATTAAAGTTTCGACCGTTATCCCTGATGAACCTTCCGATATTCCCAGCATCGGTATCGCCTTCCACTTCCACAGAGGTCAAAATGTTCAACCTTCGAACCATTGCGTTTTCGGCAACGGTGGCCACAGCTTCGGTCTGTGCTACGCCTGTTTTAGCCGAAACCGACCAACCCAATATCCTTGTCATCATGGCCGACGACGTGGGTTGGGCCAGTCTTGGCAGCTATCATCAGGGGGTTAAAAGCATCAAAACCCCCAATCTCGATCAACTGGCAGCGGATGGCATGCGCCTGACGGATTATTATGCTCAGCCAAGCTGCACGGCGGGGCGTTCGGCTTTTATCACCGGGCAGTTGCCGGTTCGTACCGGGATGCATACCGTCGGCCTACCCGGAGACCCCGAAAAGGGTCTGAGTGATGACGATCCCACCTTGGCCAACATGCTGAAATCCTTGGGTTACACGACCGGCCAATTCGGTAAGAACCATTTGGGCGATATGAACAAGTTTCTGCCAACAGTGAAAGGCTTTGATGAATATTGGGGTTGGCTCTATCACTTGAACGCGATGGAATACACGTCTGATCCGGACTGGCCCAAAGATCAGAAATTCAACGACACTTTTGGTCCTCGGAATATCATCCACGCCTATGCGACAGATACGGTTGATGAAACGGTAGACCCGCGCTGGGGTCTGGTCGGCAAGCAACGCATCATCGACGATGGCCCCGCTCCGCCTGAACGGCAAAAGACGCTGGATGACGAAGTGACGGCCCATACACTGGGCTTCATCAACCGCGCGGTTGAAAGTAACACTCCGTTCTTTGTCTGGATGGCACCAGCGCGTGCGCATGTCTGGACACACCTGAGCCCTGAATACGAAGACATGCTCGGCGATGGGCGTGGATTGCAAGATGTGGTGATGAAGGAACTTGACGACAACGTAGGAAAAGTCATGGCTCGGCTGGAAGAACTGGGCGTTTCCGACAATACGATTGTTGTATTCACGTCCGACAACGGCCCCGAAACCATGACTTGGCCCGACGGGGGAACAACGCCGTTCCACGGCGAAAAGGGCACGACCTGGGAAGGCGGTTTCCGCGTGCCTGCCATTATTCGCTGGCCCGGGAAAGTTCCCGCCGGAACCGTGAGTAATGGCATCTTTGCCGGGCTCGACTGGATGCCAACCCTGGTCGCGGCTGCAGGTGGGCCGGATGACTTGCCGGGTGCTTTGTTAGAGGGTCACGAAGGCTATCAGGTGCATCTTGATGGTTACAATCAGTTGTCGTTCTTGACCGGCGCAAGCGACAGCAGCCGCGAAGAAATCGTGTACTACGAGGGACCGGACCTGCAGGCCGTACGCCACGGTGACTGGAAAGCGCATTTCACAATTCAAACCGAAGGGTGGGCTGGCCCCAAAGAGGAGTTGAATGCTCCGCTTCTATTCAACTTGCGCCGCGATCCCTACGAAAAAGCGGCCGAGGAGTCGGGGATGTACACCCGGTGGATGGGCAACAAAATGTGGGCCTTCGGTCCTGCGGCTAAGATCGTTCAGAACCACCTGTCTACGTTCAAGGACTATCCTCCGCGCGGATCGGACGTAACCAATCAAACTCACGTGGAAGAACAAATCTCAACCGAAGGCGGGATGTCACAGTAAAACAAACAATAGTCGGGAGGCATCCAATTGTGCCTCTCGATCTTCTTAATCGAGTACTTGAAAACACCTGCGCACGTGGGTCCGCTTTGATACCTTGCTCGGGTACTTGTGTATGCCGCAACGGCAAAAAGTCTGGGCTCGACGCCGATGTAGTAGCAATCGTGACATCGATTCGACCGACCCAACCTCGCTCAGCTTTGGATCGGTTCTTACAGCACGCGCTCACTCCGACGGGCGAAAGCCGCGAAAATCTAACGCAAGACCGGAATCCTTCGCGCTGTGCAGCTTTTGCTGGGTCACACGAAAGTCGACAGCCGGGGCGCTACCCAGGCATTGAACTGGAGGGCGCGTTGAGCATCTGGCAACAGTTGGCGAGCGGCTCCGCCAATCCAGAACGGTTCTTTATCTTCTGTGCGTCATTGGGCCGTTTTGAGCCCACTTTGACCGACGCTGCAAGTTGATGGTAGGTCCGCTTTGTGGGAAGTACAAAGAGCTACTGAGCAGAAATAAACTGTCGTTGTTGAAGCGATTCCAAATCGAAGGTTGAGACGATTATACGAAAAGGCACGTTGTAGACAATTGGCAAGAAACACTGGCAATCCACCCAAAGTAAGCACTCCGCGAATTGGTGAGCTTCCGACATGGTGGACAAAGATTATCGGTATTAAGTGCCCGGAATGCGGTCGTCCTCAGCCGCCACGAATGATGGCTTCAACTAATCCCCATCGCGGACTCAATAAAACCGACTTCCACATGTGCGGAAGCTGTGGGAAACTTCTCTATTTAACTGGTAGGCGGCGTGTTCGGCGGTTTTTCCTACTGGTGTTGCCCACATTTATCGGAGTTGCGGTTTTGGGGTTTTCTGTTCTTCGAAACATCGAAGGCCTGAACATCTATCGTGAGGTAAGGGAAGCTTATGAACCAAACTTCTTGGGTTTTCTTTTAATGTGTGCCGCGATTTACATCGCTGTGAGTCTGCTATCGCGATTTGAAAGTGTAGGAGTTGCTGAATCGTCAGAAACGGACGTGGAACAACCGCGATCCACCCGTTAAACTTCGAGTAATCAAAGCAGCGACGCGGACATTTCTGAGTCCGAGAATACCCGTTACTCCAAGACGCTATACACCAATTGCAGGCCTTGGTTCTGGCGCAGCGAATTCACACTTTTTCCGCATAGCAGACATTAACACCGCAAACAAAAAAAGCCGCGCTCGAAAGCGCGGCTTTAAAATTCGGTAGAGTGCAGTTCTTAGCCCTGGCGAGCTTTAAACTTGCGCTGCGTCTTGTTGATCACGTAGACGCGGCCTTTGCGACGCACAACACGGCAATCACGGTGCCGGTTCTTGAGCGAGCGGAGCGAGTTCTTGACCTTCATGGGTCTGTCTCCAATCTGCGGCGCCTTCATCAAGGACGTGGCCAGCGCCTGGGTTTGCGGGTGTCCCGGGTCAGACCCGAAACAGTGAATAGATGGTGGGCGGTACAAGGATCGAACTTGTGACCCCTTCGATGTCAACGAAGTGCTCTACCGCTGAGCTAACCGCCCACTTAACCTTTGCGGTGCCCTGCCCCATAACGAAATGGGGCGCGGAACCCCGCGCCGGTAGCGGGGTCTATAAAAGGAGTCGCAAAGGGGTTCAAGGGGTTTGGTAGAACTATTTTCCGGTCTATGTTCAATGCGAACAAGGAGTCACCATGAAGAACGCTGCTTACGTATTGGATATGCCCGTCAAGCGCACGTCTTGCGTTGTATTTTCTTCTCCTCACAGTGGCCGGAACTACCCCGAAGCGATGCTGAACCGGACGGTTCTGAGCCAGAATGTGATTCGATCTTCGGAAGATGCATTCGTGGATCAGTTGTTTTCCGCAGCGACTGATCATGGTGCGCCCCTGATATCCGCAACAAAATCAAGAGCCTATCTGGATCTTAACCGCAGTGCTGAGGAGCTGGACCCGGCTTTGATCCAGGGCGCGCGCCGCCACGGCCATAACCCGCGTGTCGCTTCGGGGCTGGGCGTGATTCCCAGGGTCGTCGCCAATGGGCGCGCAATCTATCGCGGGAAGCTAACGATGGATGAGGCGCGTTTGCGCATCGACACCTGCTGGCGTCCTTATCATGCGCGTCTCAAGTCGCTGCTGGCCGAATCGCACGCCGCTTTTGGTCAGGCCATTTTGATTGATTGCCATTCGATGCCGCATGAAGCGGTTTCGATGGCCAGTACGACCACGTCCCAGCGCCCGCAGATCGTGTTGGGTGACAGATTTGGCGCTTCGGCTTCGACCGAGATTGTGGACCGGATCGAATCCGCGTTTGCCTCGGCGGGTCTGATCGTGGCGCGCAACGCGCCCTTCGCGGGCGCCTACGTGACACAGACCTATGGGCGGCCCGGGCGCAATCAGCACGCTATCCAGATTGAGATCGACCGCTCTCTGTATATGGATGAGGTCAAAATCGCGCCGAACGGCAATTTCGCAGCGTTTCAGGACGTATTGCGGCAGGTCATACGGGAAATTTCGGGTATTGGCCGCGATCCGTTGCGTCTGGCGGCTGAGTAACCTCAGCGCAAAGCCCGGCCTTTGACAATCGCATCCGTTCCGAATCTGCGCCGGATTTCATCCGTTGCGCGTTCCGCCTGAGACCGCCTTGACGCGTCGGGATCCAAAAGGTCTCCCGAGATGTCCGCCTGATCTTCGGGGCACAGATCGGATATTCCGCAACCCAACAGACGATATGGCCCTTTGTCGCCGACCTGATCGAATAGCCCACGTGCGGTGCGGTAGATGCGGTCCGCGATCTGAGTGGCGTCCCGCAACGAGACACGTCGGGTGATGACCTTGTGGTTTGCTTGTTTGAGTTTCAGGGTTACGACCCGCCCGGCCAGCCCTTTGGCTTTGGCGCGATCCGCAACTTTTTCGGACATGCGCCACAGATGCCCGTCAAGGATGTCCAGGCTGGCTGTATCCTCGAAAAACGTGGTTTCGTTGCTGATCGACTTCATTGGCTCGTGCGAAGACACGCGCCGTTTGTCCTGACCGCGCGCCAGATGCCATAGCCGATAACCCATTGATCCGAACCGGGCTGTCAGTGCCTCCTGATCCCAGCGTAATAAATCCGAGAAGGCGCGGATGCCGGCACGATCCAGCGATTCCTGTGCCGCCGGGCCGATCCCCCAGATCAAGCGCACTGGTTTATCGTATAGAAACTCGGCCGTCTCAGCTTTGCCTATCACTGAAAACCCACGCGGTTTGTCCAGATCCGAGGCGACTTTGGCCAGAAACTTGTTGTGCGACAGACCGATTGAGCCTGTTACGCCCAACTCGTCCTTCATCCGCTTAACCAGTCTTGCCAGCATGGCTGCCGGTGGCGCGCCATGCAGCCGCTGCGTACCGGACAGATCCATGAATGCTTCGTCCAGTGACAGTGGTTCGATCACAGGGGTCAATTCGTCCATCATGGCTCTGATCTGTCGTGACACCTCGGCGTAGACCGACATGCGAGGCTTGATGACCACGGCGTCCGGGCACAGTTGCAAGGCTTTGAACATCGGCATCGCAGAGCGGACACCCCGAATACGCGCCACATAACACGCGGTTGACACAACACCGCGTTTGCCGCCTCCGATGATCACCGGTTTGTCGGCCAGATCGGGATTGTCCCGCTTTTCAACCGAGGCATAGAATGCGTCGCAATCCATATGCGCGATGGACAGGTCGAACAGCTCGGGGTGCGTCTTGATCCGCGGGCTGCCGCAGGAAGGGCAGCGCGCTTCCTGTTCCAGAATCGAAAAGCAGTCGCGGCATAAAGCGGGCATTACATTTACATCTCAGTTTTATGCGCTTTGTCATATCAGGCGTTACTGGCTAAAATTTATCCGGTTGGGCAACAAAGCGAAAGCGCTCATGCAATTCACGGGGGCGAAGGTCGCACTGTTTCTTGGATCGGACCTGTTGGTGATTCAACGGGACGACAAGAAGGACATTCCATTCCCGGGCCATTTCGACTTTCCCGGCGGTGGGCGCGAAGGGTCAGAGACGCCGCTGCAATGCGTCAGGCGCGAAACACTGGAAGAAGTCGGGCTGCACCTCGCCAAGGCTGATTTTGTCTGGTCGCGCATGTATGGGCAAAACTGGTTCTTCGCAGCACACCGGCCACCCAGCGACGTCAACCTGATCAGGTTTGGCGATGAGGGGCAAGGATGGTGTTTGATGTCGCCGGATATTTACCTTGAGAATGCGTTGACGGTGCCGAATTTCGCGATCCGCCTACGTGACTACTTGGCCCAAGGTAGGCCGTCTTTTGACATGTGAGGTTTTCAGAAGAAGACCCCCCGCGATTGGCGGGGGGAGGTGACGGACCTCAGGAAGAGATGGTCCGCGGGGAGTATCACGTCCCCAGAATCGCGCAAATTCCGAGATTTAGATAGGACCCAGGTCACACAACGAAAACTCGCATATTTCATGTGTGTTTTGGGGCACAGGGACGATTTGGCGCGGAATTGGCAAAAAGTGACGTTGGGTCAACTGCTTGAGCCGCAGAAACCGTCAGAAATTGTCTGCGCGGACGCGACCACCCGGCATCAAGCCCTAAAAAATTTTAGCCTGCAATGCGTCGAGAATTAAGCCCTGTTCGGTGCTTTTGCCTGCGGTGAGGACAATTCGGCAAGGATTGCCTCGGCAGCAGCTTTAGGGTCGTCGGCCTGATAGACAGGTCGGCCCACGACGATGTGGTCCACGCCATCTGCGACGGCATTTGCGGGTGTAGCAACTCGTTTCTGATCGCCAAGCGCGGCACCTGCGGGGCGGACGCCCGGGGTCACGATCAGACGACCTTCGGCCTGGGGCAGGGCACGGATTAGCGCGGCTTCTTGCGGGCTGGCGATGACGCCGTCGGCACCAGCCTCAAGCGCGCGTGCAGCGCGTTCGACAACCAGATCCTGAACGTCGCCCTCTTTTAGTAGGCTGGCATCCAGGTCGTCGCGGTTCAGCGAGGTCAAGATGGTAACGGCCAAAATCTTGAGGTCTTTGCCAGCGGCCCCTTCTTTCGCGGCCCGAACCACATGCGGATCACCATGCACCGTCAGGAAATCCAGATCGAATTGCGCCAGCCCGCGAACGGCGTTTTCGACGGTGTTACCGATATCGAACAGCTTCATGTCCAGAAAGATGCGCTTGCCGTGTTCCTGTTTCAGTTCATTGGCCAAAGCCAACCCGCCACCGGTCAGCATCCCCAGCCCGATCTTGTAAAAGGAAACGCTGTCGCCCAGCTGTTCTGCCATTGCCAGACCCTGAAGGGCATTGGGAACATCTAGGGCTACGATCAGGCGATCATCGGACATGGTGCGGGCTCCTTTTTGGCAAACGTCTGCGTCCTAGCGGTTTCGGGCGGCCGTGTCCATGCAGCGCGCGCGTGATCGAGATCACGCAGCTTTGGCCGGACTGTGATATGGTGCCGATCATTCATAAGAATTTCTCGATGGGGGGACTATGAAACAGGTATTTAGTGTTGGGATACTTCTGGCCCTGATGGGATGTCAGGATATGCCATTGGAAAATGAGGCCGCGGATACGGTCATCAAATCCCCGACAAATGACAATTTGCGCCTGGTGGGGGGGTATCGTTCGACCGACGATGATTGCCAATTGACCGGCGAGACGTCTTTTACAGTCAATTTTCTGGATGATGCAGCAGACCTTGTTTCCTGCCCGACGGGCAGCGACGCCGCACAATCGTTGGTGGAAATGTACCCTGCACGCGAGGTCGCGCAGACGGGCGGATACAATGTCTACACCGTACCCCGACGATAAGTCTGAATCTGCGCTCCAGCCTCTTGAACGGGCAAAGATATTTCCCAGATTGAATGTGAGGCCCAGACCGACGCGTGCCGCCAAGCGGGCGCATCACATTCAGGGCGCTTAGGAAAAGGAGAATACTATGGACTTAAACAAGTTCACCGAGCGGGCACGGGGATTCGTGCAGGCATCGCAGACCATTGCGCTGCGTGAGGGGCACCAACGATTGATGCCCGAACACCTTTTGAAAGCATTGATGGATGACGATCAGGGGCTGGCCAGCAACCTGATCACACGCGCGGGCGGCGCGCCGACCCGTGTGGTCGAAGCACTGGACGCCGCGCTATCCAAGATTCCAAAAGTCAGCGGTGATGCGAGCCAGATTTACATGGATGGCCAGACCGCTAAGGTTTTTGCAGAAGCCGAGAAAATTGCGACCAAGGCAGGCGACAGCTTTGTGCCGGTCGAACGCGTTCTGATGGCGCTGTGCATGGTGAAGTCCAAAGCCAAAGAGGCGTTGGAAGCCGGTGCCGTATCTGCGCAAAAGCTGAACGAAGCGATCAACGACATCCGTAAAGGCCGCACCGCTGACACCGCGTCGGCGGAAGAGGGCTATGATGCGCTCAAGAAATACGCGCGCGACCTGACCGAGGCTGCGGCTGAGGGCAAGATCGACCCAATCATTGGGCGGGATGAGGAAATCCGTCGCTCGATGCAGGTTCTGTCGCGCCGGACCAAGAATAACCCGGTTCTGATCGGGGAGCCTGGTGTGGGTAAAACCGCGATTGCCGAGGGTATGGCCCTGCGCATCGTCAACGGTGACGTGCCGGAATCGCTGAAAGACAAGAAGCTGCTCGCGCTCGACATGGGTGCGCTGATTGCCGGTGCGAAATACCGTGGTGAGTTCGAAGAACGCCTCAAGGCCGTTCTGACAGAGGTCACCGAGGCCGCTGGTGAGATCATCCTGTTCATCGACGAGATGCACACGCTGGTTGGTGCCGGGAAATCTGACGGTGCGATGGATGCCGCCAACTTGATCAAGCCCGCGCTTGCGCGGGGTGAGTTGCATTGTATCGGCGCGACCACTTTGGATGAGTATCGCAAATACGTGGAGAAAGATGCAGCCCTTGCCCGCCGGTTCCAGCCTGTTGTTGTGGCTGAACCGACCGTCGAGGACACGATCAGCATCCTGCGCGGCATCAAGGAAAAGTACGAGCTGCACCATGGCGTGCGTATCTCGGACTCGGCGCTGGTGTCGGCCGCGACCTTGTCGCATCGCTATATCACCGACCGTTTCCTGCCCGACAAAGCCATCGACCTTGTCGATGAGGCGGCGTCTCGGTTGCGGATGGAGGTGGATTCCAAGCCCGAAGAACTCGATCAGCTGGATCGTCAGATCCTGCAGATGCAGATCGAGGAAGAAGCGCTGAAGCTTGAGGACGACGCGGCCTCGAAGGATCGCCTGGAAACCTTGCAAAAGGATCTGGCCGATCTGCAGGAGCAATCCGCCGAGATGACCGCCCAATGGCAAGCTGAACGTGACAAGCTGGCTGGCGCGCGTGATCTGAAAGAACAGCTCGACAAGGCGCGCGCTGATCTGGAGATCGCCAAGCGCGAAGGCAATCTGGCGAAAGCCGGTGAGCTGTCCTATGGCGTCATTCCCGAGCTTGAGAAAAAGCTGACCGAGGCCGAAAACGCCGAGAGCAGCCAGATGATGGCCGAGGAAACGGTGCGTCCGGAACAGATCGCTTCGGTGGTTGAACGCTGGACTGGTATCCCGACCTCGAAGATGCTGGAAGGTGAGCGCGAGAAACTGCTGCGGATGGAAGACGATCTGCATTCCCGCGTGATCGGTCAGGATGCGGCGGTCACTGCTGTGGCCAATGCTGTACGTCGTGCGCGTGCGGGCCTGAACGACGAAGGCCGCCCGCTGGGCTCGTTCCTGTTCCTCGGGCCCACGGGTGTAGGTAAGACCGAGCTGACCAAAGCCGTGGCGAACTTCCTGTTCGACGACGACAACGCGATGGTGCGTATCGATATGTCCGAGTTCATGGAGAAACACGCGGTTGCCCGTCTGATCGGTGCCCCTCCGGGCTATGTCGGTTATGACGAAGGTGGTGTGCTGACCGAAGCCGTACGACGCCGGCCCTATCAGGTTGTGCTGTTTGACGAGGTCGAAAAGGCGCACCCGGATGTGTTCAACGTTCTGCTGCAGGTTCTCGATGACGGCGTTCTGACCGACGGTCAGGGCCGCACCGTGGACTTCAAGCAGACGCTGATCATCCTGACGTCGAACCTTGGGTCTCAGGCGCTCAGCCAGTTGCCAGAAGGTGCCGACAGTGCGCAGGCCAAGCGTGACGTGATGGACGCGGTCCGGGCGCATTTCCGGCCTGAGTTCCTGAACCGTCTGGACGAAACGATCATCTTTGATCGCCTAAAGCGGGCCGATATGGATGGTATTGTCGATATCCAGATGGCTCGTCTGCAGAAACGTCTGGCCGCCCGCAAGATCGAGCTGGTCTTGGATGGCGGCGCCAAGGAATGGCTTGCCGACGAGGGCTATGACCCGGTCTTCGGTGCACGCCCGCTGAAACGCGTTATCCAGCGTGCCTTGCAAAACCCGCTGGCCGAGGCTCTGCTTGCCGGTGAGATCAAGGATGGTGAGACCGTCCCTGTGACCGCAGGCTCAGACGGTCTGATTATCGGCGACCGGCTGGGTACGTCAGAGCGGCCCCGTCCGGATGATGCCGTGGTGCATTAAACCAAACAAAGGCCCGCCACACCGGCGGGCCTTCTTTTTTAAGTCACTTCAAAAGCAACTTGTTCAAGTGGGTCGCAGTTGAACAAGTGAGAAAGACGAGGCGTCCAAAGAATCCATAGGGAAATCCATCGTCTCTGGACCCAGGCCCAATTCGCTCAAGTATTTTTCGGTCCCTCTGCGCCCAAATATGTGCTCAAGCACAGAAAACCCTTGTTCAGACGCGTAGGCGCTGACCTCAGTGGGAGAGATGTTGAAACGAAAGGGTTCGCCGACTCCGGCCACCGCATTTCCGATACTGTCGACTTCCTTTTGCGCTTGCGACGCTGCGGCGGTTGACGCGTATGTTGTCAGAAAACGCGTTTCATTTGAACCATTCGACCGGATCATTGTGTAGACATCTGCAACTTCGGGCGGTGCTACATATTCCAGCGAAACCTCAGCAATAAAGACCGTGCCCAGTTCATGGTCGTAACCGAGCGACTGCAACTTATCGAGCGTTGTCTCACGAGAGAAATCAACCGCCGTATATCGAACGTTTGGTGGAACGCCAAAATTTGAACTGATCAAAGACCGCTTGGCTTCGATGGTCTCGGGGCGGTCGACCTCGAAAACCGGAATGTGGCTGTGACTGTTGGACA
Source organism: Ruegeria sp. CDSB029 (assembly GCF_059611125.1). NCBI lineage: Bacteria > Pseudomonadati > Pseudomonadota > Alphaproteobacteria > Rhodobacterales > Roseobacteraceae > Ruegeria > Ruegeria sp. CDSB029. Next base: position 3,424 of record NZ_JBXWOX010000021.1, on the reverse strand, counting down.
GCCTCAGACCCAGCGTATCAAGACCTGCGCCAAGTACTACGATCTGACGTGCACCATTCTTGATTGCAGTAAGCGCGCGGCTTTGCATGAATGTCTTGCGCCACAGGACCGACGCGACGAGACGGCGCGCCACTGAACGGTCATCGGCGAACTTGAGCACGGCATCCCAGTCGGTAGCTTGATCCAGGACCTCGGGCCCCTCGGTAGAACCGTTGCGAAACAGCTGCTCGGCAAATGGGTCATAGAATACACGCCGATATGTTGGGTTGCGGTTTACCAAGGCGCAAAAGGCGCAAACCCCAAGAGCGGTGCGGCTTAGGCCGGGAATGGCACTTTGCGGAACATAAAACATGAAAAGCTCGCTTCAATTGTCTGTATGACAACGTAGCCTGAATACCCTACCAATTGGCAGAGTTCAGATTATCCGGTCAAAGTCGCCAGTCTTTTGGAGATAAGGCCCGCCAGCAGGCGGGCCACTTCGTTCAAACCATTGCAAAAATGCGCGCAGGCCCGCCGGTGCCACCGGCATGTTTTGGCGCACCGATCACCAGCGTTGCGCCAGCCGCCGGTACGCGATCCAGTCCCGCGATATTCTCAATCCCGAAACGGCCCGTGGGCAGCCAAGCATAATGGGTGGCGAAGTCGGTCGATATGCCGTGGTCCAGGGACAGCGTGTCGGATGCGATCGAGCGTGCACCGGTCTCTTCGATCAGCATCATTGCGGCTTCGGGGTGGAAACCCGGGTAATGTTGTGCCTGACCGTCGAAACCGCGATACGCGTCGCTGTCAGCTTTGGCGGCCCAACCGGAATACAAGGCCACGCAAGCGCCATCCGGAATGTCTCCGTTGGCAGACATCCATGCCTTCAGGTCATCTGGTGTCAGCAGCGTATCGACATCCTCGGCTGCGCGGGCGGCAATGTCGACAACGCAAAGCGGTGCCACAAGATCGGACACGGGGATTTCGTCCACCGAAGCACCATCCGCTGAAAAGTGCAGCGGCGCGTCGATATGTGTGCCTGTGTGTTCATTGACTGTCAGGCGCTGCAGGTTAAAGCCGTGTTCGCCAAAATTGAAAACCTGTTCGGACGCGTACCCCGGTTCGCCAAAATAGGTTGGGAAATCGGCACTGATCGTATGGGTCATATCCTCGACCTTACCCTCACCAGCGGCGAGGGCGAACGATGCACTGGTGCCAGTTGCGGCAACAGCCACACCAGAGGCAGCGGCAGCTTTGAAGAACCCTCTTCTAGACAGCATACGGTCTTTGACCGCGTTCATCACGCAGATGTCACACATTCGTCTTCTCCCTTTAGTCTTGCCCGACAATCGGGTGGACAGCGGATCTAAGGGCCTGTTGGCCAATCCTGGCAACAAGACTGCAAGTTGCGTGAAGCAGTTGTAAAGATTGAAGGCCTTGGTGTACCGCCTAAATTGGGCGGGATGCGATCAACTTGGCGTGACAGGTATCAACGGTATTGCCGCAATTGGTTCCCGGGGATTGTCATAGGTAATTTGTATTTGATTTGGCGTGAAACGTTACAGTCTCTTCTCCCAATCGTGACGCATGTTGCCTTGGCGGTGTGGTATCAGCGGATTATCTGGAATCTCAGGCTAGCTTACCAAGGAGACTTAAATGGCGCATCGCTGGACCAATACACTGACACATGCCGACGTCACGCCACAGGCGGCGTTCTTGAACCGGCGGCAGGTGATGGCCGGCCTGGCAGGTGTGGGATTGGCGGGGCTAGCCAGACCGGCGGCGGCACAGGAAGTTCTGGAACCCAACACCTGGGAAGAGATCACCTCGTACAATAACTTTTATGAGTTCGGCACTCGCAAGGACGATCCCGCGAAATACGCGCATACTCTGGTGACCGAGCCCTGGAGCGTCACAATCGACGGTTTGGTCGACAAACCGGGTGACTATGATTTCAAAGACATCATGTCCGAGATGACGGTTGAAGAGCGCATCTACAGGTTCCGGTGTGTTGAGGCTTGGTCGATGGTGGTCCCGTGGAACGGGTTTGAACTGGCTGATCTGCTGAATATGGCTGGTGTGCAGGAAGGCGCCAAGTACGTGGCGTTTGAAACAGCAAACCGTCCCGATGAGATGCCGGGCGTTCAATTTCCGATCCTCGAATGGCCCTACCGGGAAGGTTTGCGCCTGGACGAGGCGATGCACCCACTGACTATCATGGCGACTGGCATCTACGACAAACCCATTCCCAACCAGAATGGCGCGCCTCTGCGTCTGGTGGTGCCGTGGAAATACGGTTTCAAGTCTATCAAGTCTATTGTTCGCATCACCGTTTCGGATGTTGAACCGCCCACCAGTTGGAACATGTCCGCTCCGCGCGAATATGGCTTCTATAGTAACGTGAACCCCAACGTGGATCACCCACGCTGGTCACAGGCCTCGGAACGTCAGATTGGCGGCGGTCTCTTTGCCAAGCGTATCCCGACGCTGATGTTCAATGGATACGAAGAAGAGGTCGCCGGACTTTACGACGGTATGGATCTGAAGGAATTCTACTAAGACCATGCAGACGCTGAATCAGATATTGCGCCGCATTCCGGTGTGGCTGGTCTACTTGCTGGGGGCGCTTCCGGCCCCTTGGCTGTTTTACCAGGGGCTGACCGGCGGTCTGGGCGTGGATCCGATTGAGGCATTGGAACACCGGTATGGCGAACTTGCGCTTCAGCTGTTGATCGTCGTGTTGGCAATATCGCCGCTGCGGCGATTCTTTGGGCTGAACCTGCTCAAGTTTCGCCGGGCGCTGGGCGTGCTGACCTTTGCCTATGTCAGCCTGCATCTTTTGGTGTGGCTGGTGCTGGACGTGCAGCTGCCCAGTCAGATTTGGGCGGATATTGTGAAGCGCCCTTATATAACAGTCGGCATGGCAGCGTTTGTCATGATGATCCCGTTGGCGGTGACGTCAAACAATCTGTCGGTACGCAAATTGGGGCCCCGGTGGCGCAGCCTGCAGAGGCTTGTCTTACCTGCGGCGATTCTGGGCGGGCTGCACTATGTTATGCTTGCCAAGGGATTTCAGATCGAACCGCTGGTCTACCTGTCTCTGATCGTTAGCCTGATTCTGCTGCGCATTCCGGTTTCTGGCCTGCTGACTCGGTTTCGCCCGGCCGATTCCGCCTGACTCGGTGTCGAGTCTGTGGGTAACTCTGTCCAAAGCTCCAGATTCGCTGCCGGTTGCTCTGACGACCGCTTTTGTTGGAATGGTTATTATCGTATAACTTATTGGTTTTGAGCAATAAAATGTGATTTTTCGGTTTTTTGCAAGTTTATCGTATTTTCTGCTTGCGGACTTATGCGGTTATACTTAGAACCCCCTTCACCGGCGCTGCTGAGGCGGTGCTGACGGGTCGGAGAGACGGCCGGACGGGTTGGAGAGACAGCCGGACGC
>NZ_JBXWOX010000020.1:0-88624 GCF_059611125.1 Ruegeria sp. CDSB029 | reverse complement strand
TTACACCGCTGAAATGTCCGCATAATCCAACCATTGCCAATGAAGTGCAATATGACGCAAACAACTTGGCAATACCGGGGAACCAGTTCACCAGGGCGATATGCAGGCTTTGGTTTCTCAGCACATGACCGACGCGCAGGAATACGATCTGCATCATCCTTACTATTCGTCACTTGCGGATCTGTCCGGCGACAAGGATTTCCAGGGTTCGGATGATTACCAGATGCCCGGTGATCGCTATGTGCAATATATGCAATCCGCTCTGGGGCAGGCCGGTTTCGAGACCTACGAAGAACAAACCAAAGACATCGTGAAATCCATCGAGAACATGGAGGCTCTTGCCCGAGAGGTCGAAGATCCGCATCTGCGTGCTGCAATGGACGTGCAGATCGGAGAGCTGAAGGGCGATGTTGCCGAGTTACGCCCATACGACACCGACCTGCAGGCGTACACTGTTGCTGACGACAGTTACACCACATCCATGACTGCAGCCGAGCGGGACAGCCTGGACCCGTCCGAGGCCGAAAAATGGCTGTCAGTGCGTGACGACATTGTTGCAACCGCCAACAGCTTCGGTCTCGACGGAAGCAAGTTCCTGGCCCGCTACAACGATCATGACAGCGTTTCAGTCGGCACAACGGCGACTTGGAAAGACGCGGACATTTCCACCGCTGCTGCCCATTTCACCAGCCAGGGCGTTCCGGACAGCTATGAGCGCGCCGAGGCCGTTGTCGGTGAGCTGCACCAGGTTTCATCCAGCAAGATTGCCGCCGTGGTGCAAGAGATTGCCCATACCCGCGAACAGGCAATCCACGTTCATGAAGATGAAGGCCACAGCTTGTAAGGCCACGCAGAAAGTACTTTTGATACAGCAGGGCCAGATTCAGGCTCGGTGCAAAACAGGGTGGCATTGAAATTTCCGAACGGGATTGTTGAAAACCGACCCTTCGCTGCACCTTGCCTGAACTGGTAGGGAGCGGGACTTTGCCGCCATTTACTTTGTATCTACGACGTGGGTCAGCCCCGCACCGTGAATGGCGAGGAATGAACAATTGGTTCAATCGCGCTGCCGTCGTTTTCGGTGGCGTGACGCTCGAAAGTTTTGCAATCCGCCGGCAAAATTGTCCCTGCGCGGGCTTCGGAGACAAAGATATGCTTGCTGTTCTCGGACGTCACGACAACTGCTGCCGGTGTGTCCAGCGTTCCGACAAGGATTCCAATCCTATCGGGCCAACGTTCGAAAGTGAGCGCCAGCTTGGTCCCACAATCGGCACAGAAATGGACATTAACATCCTTACCACTGCCTTCTGATGGCAGCGTATAGATTGACGGGCTACTCCCGGTGAAAGTGAATGGCCCACGCTCGAAAATGGGTTCTATCATTCGATCGGACCCGGTGGCGCGCTGGCAGAATCGACAATAGCAGATGGTTACCCAAAGTGGTTCACTTCCAGTGTCGTAGCTAACTTTGCCACAAAGACAGCGGCCCTTGCATCCGGATGACATGTCTCTCTCCAACCTGTTCACTGCATCAGCTATTAGGAACAAGGAATGGTCTGAGATCAACAATATAAGTCATTCCCTGAGTGTCAGCCTTGGGTGGCGGTTTAAACGGGTCGACGCACCAATGACCGCAGTGCGGAAAACCGGTCGATCGCTGCGCACGCCTTGGATGTCTCAGATGCGGGACAAAGTGAGCTTTGGCTGAAATCACACGAAAGTCCATTTTGACACCAACCGCCCTGCACCAAATGTTGGACCAAAATGATCACTATGAACCCATCTCTCTCGCCAAAAACGGCTCGGGGCTGTCCGTTTCTTCCAGACCTTTATCTGTGATCAGCCAAAATCGATTGCCAACATTTCGCAGAAAGCTGCGGTCGTGGCTGACAAGCAAACACGATGCATTGTGCTTGATCAATTCATCCTCAAGAGCCTCCTGTCCTTCAATGTCGAGATGGTTTGTCGGCTCATCAAGCAAGTAGAAATTCGGATTTTTGAGCCGCAGTATCAGCATCGCCAAACGCGCCTTTTGACCGCCGGACAGCGCGCCAATTTTAGTGTCTTGCATCTGTATGTTCACACCCGCGCCCGCCAAAACACCGCGCGCGCGTTGGTCGCCAATGTCAAACTGGCCCGCAACAGCAGTCATCGGTGTGTCGCCGTCCGAAAGCTGGCTCAGATGCTGATCTGAATAGGCCGACACAACCGAGGGGGCACATTTGACCGCCCCAGTATTCCCTGAAAGTGCACTTTGTACCATCTTGACCAATCGGGTTTTGCCGGTGCCATTGGCTCCTAAAAGCACGATGCGGTCTCCCGGCAAAATCCATTTCTGCCCGGTCTTGTACAACAAGCGACCGTCCGGCGTTTCCACCCGTGCGTTATCCAAAGTGACAAGAGCCTTGGCATGCGTTCCACTGTTCACCAGTCTGATATCACCAGCGCTGCGTTCATGGTGGGCAGGTTTGGCACCCGCCTCAATCTGTGCCGCGCGATCATTTAGCTGTTTGGTCTTGGTCACCAATAGGTCAGATCCAGAATTGATGCCGATGTTCTTTAGCTTCGCTGCCTGTTTGCGTAGCTGCTGTGCTTTGTTCAAATCATTGGCAAACCGCCGTTGGTCAGCGGCGTCCGCTTCATCAAGCGCGGCACGTGCCGCCGAAAATGGAAGCGAAAGAACACGTGACCTATTCGTACGCAAAAACAGCGTTTTGTTGGTGGTCGCATCAAGAAATGCACGGTCATGAGATGTCACGACAACGGGTACTTCACGTGGCAAGGCAGACAACCAGTTCTGGAGCAAGCCTATACGATGCAAATCCAAATGATTAGTTGGTTCATCCAGCAATAGGATATCTGGCTCCTGAATCCAGGTGGCAGCCAACAATGCAGTCCTCTGCCACCCCCCGCTCAATTCGTTGAGCAAACGATGCTGTAACTCATACGGAACACTCAGATCACCAAGCACGACATCCACACGCCAGCTTTCATATTCTGCCTGCTCGGCAGGAAGGGCACCCAGCACCCACTCATAAAGCGATTGGTCATAGGCGCGTTCCGGCACGTATTGAGTTACATATCCGGCTCGCAAACCGCGCGTCCGGATTATACTCCCGTTGGTCGGTTCGGATTGACCGGCCATGCATTCCAATAGTGTCGTCTTACCGCGCCCATTTGCGGCAACCAATCCAATACGATCACCCTTGGAAATTGTCAGGTTCAGGTCATCGAAAAGGAGGTCGCCACGGATTACGCTTAAAGCGTTGATGTTCATCACAGTCATCGGAGTCTCTGCTCATAGAAAGAGGTGCCGCGGTGCGGCTTTGGGCAGACCGATAGAAAGGTTGTTTCTCGGGCCCGCCCTGCAAACGCATTTACAGGGCGAAACGGGGACCATGCTGAAGTCGGCGGATGATACGCATGTTCAGCTTGTGCCCTCCCGTTGTAAATTGTGACTGTGATCTCAGACCTTAAAAAACAATTCCCGTCTCAGCAAGCCGCTCGATAAGAAAAGCAGACATTTGCCGCATCGCAAAAATTGTAGATTTGGGCTCTCTCGGCACCTTCGCCGCGTGATCCGCGAACGGCTGCTTGCACGAATGTATGATCCTGCCCCCTACCGGAGTAGACCCCCACCTCGGGGTGGCCCTATTTGGTTTGGCCGACCGCAGGGCTGATTTTGCGGTTTTCTATTTCTTCAAACCAACCCGGTTTTTTCGGCAACTCCGATCATTGTTCGCCCACCCTATTCGCTGCCGCCTTGATCTTCTTGTCTGTGTTGTACTGGCTCAGCGAGTACACAGCCCATATTGCGGCCGGAATCCAGCCAATGAGCGTCAATTGCAGGAGCAGGCAGAAAAAGCCCTGGAATGGCCGCTTGATCGTAAAGAACACTACAAACGGGAGCAAAATTGCGAGTATCAATCTCATCTAAAATGACCTTCTGATAGTTAGACCGCTATGTTCTCACGAACATGGTTAAACGCAGATTTACTGAAACAGCACCCCCGTCAAGCGGAGGCACTGCTTTCTGGCCGTTTGGCTCTCATTTTCTCCATCGCCATATCTTTCGCTGACCGGCTTTTTCGTTTCGCAACGGTGTGCTGCACGTCAAAAGCTGCCTGAAGTTCCTGATCTTTTTCCGAAACCTCTTTCACCGGGGCAGGGGCCGGTTTCGCTTCAGCCAGCGCCTTTGCCGTGTCCCTGGCTTGCTCTACAGCCAGATCGAGGTGTGTCCCCTTGATCTTCGGACTATCGCCACCCAAGAACTGCATGAAATACGGATCTTCAAAGTACCGGATCTTGTTTGCAATCACCGGCATCTTGCCTTCTCGGATCAGCACAACCTCATTTTCAGGCAGTCGGCCAACGTGTTCCGGCCGGAGCAGGCGAATGCCTTCCTCGCGTTCCGATATGCTGCCCATTTCCATTTTACCAAGCGCCCGAGACTTCGATCTGCTCATAACTGTTTTGTCACCAATGGACCTGGACACGTGTTCGCGTACCTCTGAATCTTCAGAGGCTGCAAACATCTGCGTCCCGGCGTTTGCCAGCATCGCCCGTACACCTTCATGCCCATAAATGTCCTGCAGGCGCGACAGCGTTTGAGAAATCACGATGATCCGACCGCCGAACGATCGCATGGTGTCATACGCTTCAACGACACGTTCAAGGTGGCCGAGGCGCTGAAACTCATCGAGTAGTATCAGAACTTTGAACGGCTCGTCTTCACCCGGCTCAACGGTTTCGATGGTGTTCACCAGATCGAGGAAGAACAGACGAATGAGCGTCCGGAACTCTTTGACCTTTTTCCCAGGCACCGAAAAGTAGATCGAGGTGGGGCGCCGACGCAGATCCTCAAAGTTGATGTCGTTGCCCTGCGTAGCTCTGGCTACAGATGGATTACGCCAAAGCTGAAGGCCAGAGTTGTTCATGACGGAAATCGTTGACCGCAGGATCTTGGATTCTTCGGCTGCAAGATTCAGGAACTCATCTGTTGCCCGGGCATAGCCTACTTCTTCAGCCATCTTTTCGTAATCCTTTTGCCTGGTTGTTTTGACCAGGCGCAAGACCTCGGAAATGTACGGACGGTTCCGCTTGATTGCCAACATCGCCATTGCGCAGAACATGCCTTCGACGCCGCCCATGAAACCTTGCGCGGACGAGCTGGGCGTGTCGAACATCTGGGTTGCGACCTGAATTACTTCTTCCCAGCGCCGATCCAGATTGTTTGCCCGAGCTGCGCGGCGCAGCGGGTTATAGCTGTGGCTTTTGTCGGGGTTCTCGGGATCGAACACAAAAACCTCATCGCCCATTGCTGCCCGACGCGCACTCGTGGTCTGGAAAATCTCGCCCTTGATGTCCAGGACGACGCAAGAACCATTGAAACGCAGTACGTTCGGGATCACAAAGCCGCTGGTTTTGCCCGAACCTGACGGGGCAATGAACATCGCGTGTGGCTTTTGGACACCGGGGCCGGGCTTATAGTAGATCGCGTTTTTGTCCTTTGGCTCACCAAATTTGGCAAACACGATTTCACTATCCAGTTTGTCTTTGAGCTTCAGTACCGAAGCATAGCCCTCCTGGACGAGCTGAGGGGCCTTTGCAAAGGTCGCATCACCGTATTTCGTTGAGGGACCACGCAGCGCAGCCGCCACGAATGCAAAGGTCAAAACCCCCACCGCGACCACCGCCACCAGACCCATGATCTGCTGCGTCTCTGCAGGCTGTGCCATGAACTTCTCTGGGATCGCCCAGATGTCCAGCCCCCGGAAACCTTTTGTGTTGAGGTATTCGATGACCAGGCCGACCACCAACACCGCACAGGCTGAAGTAGCGATGAAGCCCATTGTGCCGGCTATCGCTACCTTCTTGCCTTTGGGTAGATCCTGAAACTCAGCCATCACCCAGCTCGCGTTTGAAAAAACACCGGATTCCGAATTCGACGCGCACGACGCCAACCAATTCCCAACCCGCTTTTCCAATTTCAGCAAAGGCATCTGCGGCATCGTCTCTTTCGGTCATCATCGCATCCCAGTACTCAAATCTCTTCATCTCGTTTCTCCTTCAGATAAGCTGTTCAGCAGTCATCAGAGGCGGGAAAATCACGCCGTTGACCTTCCGTTCGTCTCCGATTTTCTTCATGTGAACGATCATGTGAATGGTGGCCCGGATGTCATCAATCACCTCGGCTTTCTGAACGGTCGGAGATCCGCGCCGCACCATTTTGCTCATGCGTCCAATGGCATCTACGGGCGAATTTGCGTGCATGGTGCAGACAGATCCATCGTGGCCGGTGTTCACCAGTTCCAGGAACATATTCGCGTCGTCGCCCCTGATTTCACCGCAAACCAGCCGGTCAGGCCGGAGGCGAAGCGCCGATTCAAGCAGCTTTGTCGGGGATCGTGGCCCATTGTCTTCGGAACGATCTGCAAGCAGGCTCACGGCATTGGGTTGCTCGATGTCAAGCTCTGCCACTTCCTCAATCGTCACGATCCGCTCGCTGGGATCGACGCGCTTCAACATCGCGTTCAGAACAGTGGTTTTGCCCGACGATGTACCGCCTGCAATAATCACGTTCCATTTGCTTTGCATCGAGAGGTCGGCCAGCTCGTCAAAGCCCATCGTACCCGCTGCAAGCGCCGCCCGCGCATTCTCAAGTGCGCTGTGGTCGTTGTTTTCTGCCAATGCGGCCTCTTTACTGGCGAAGCTGAACGCGCCCAGGTCAACGCTTTTCACGCGGAGCAGGCGGATCGCAACGGACCCCACGCCGGTTGTCGCAGGTGGGATAACAACCTGCACCCGAGCTTTGCCCTCTTTTGTCGGGACATTAGCCGTCGCAATCGGCTTCTTTTCTCCGAAAGTCACGTCGCTGAACCCAGCCACACACCGCCCGATATTGCCAACATCATCCCTGGTCAGAGTGATGTCTGTCTTGGTCATGTGGGTTGTGCCCATTTCCTCAACCCAGACCGTTCCGTCTGGGTTCACGGAAATCTCGCTCAGGTTTTCGTCATGCAACAGATGCTCGATCTTGGTGGTGTAGTATTCCAGAAGGCCGTTGCCGTTCCGACCTTTCATGTGCTTTTCCTTATTGTCGGGTCAAAAAAGGCCGTTGTTGCGGCTGTCTCAGAAGTTGTCGAACACCACGTCACGCTGCAGGATGGCGTTGATGCGGCTTCCCTGATCCACATAGATAGTTGGCGTGATCCGCAAATAGTCCTCCAACGCCGCTGCAGTGGCATTCTGCAAATTCGAACCGACCTGCGTTGCCAGATCCGTTTGTACCGAATTGCTGCTATCGTTATCGGCCACCAGCGCGACCGGCGCGATCCCGATGATTGAGAGCAATGCAGCAGTTCCAAACCGTTCACCGAAATGCGTATCAACCCGTCCGGTTGCGCCAGACCGGCCCTGACCATCTGTACCGGCTGAGCCGATTTGCGCGGACAAGCCGTCCGGCGTGATAACCCGGCTCCAAACGACAGCGATCCGCGTTTGCGCCAGCTTTGTATCAGCGCGGTATTCGCCATAGAGTTTTGATCCGCGGGGCAAGAGCAGTCTTGTCCCGTCCATCGAATAGACGCCGCGCGTGATTGTCGCCACCACACTGCCCGGCAGCTCCGAGCTTACTGCCCCACCAAACACAGCAGTCAAAACCGTTCCCTGTGTCAGCGTGCGCGACGGATCGTCAATGATCGAAGCCCCCACAATGGGCGGATATTCTTCGACCAGATTGTTTTGCCATGTCGTGTTCGGGTTTTCCAAATAGCCGCGCTGTTCTTCAGGCAGGCGTGTGTTTTCCGGCTGAACCTGCACAGGTTGAGGTGCTGGTTGCACGGGCTGAAAAATGATCGGCTGCGACCCGCTGTTGATGGGCTGGTAGTTCTGTTCCTGAGCCATTGCACTAGAGGCCAGCGTGACCAGGGCGAGGGTGAGTGCTGTTCTGTTCATCGTCAGCTCCATTAGTTTTTGCCGTATGGGTTTTCATCGAACACAATGCCGTCCGACTGGTTCTGGCGCTCGCGCATCCGCTTGAGTTCTTCGAGCCTGCGCCGTTCGTCCTCGGTCAGAGTTTGGGTTTGCAGATGGCTCATGCTGGCGAGCGCCCGTGCCTCGGCATCAGCAATCGCCTGGGCAAGCTCTGTCTGAAACTTCTTCTCGCGCTCGTCATATCTGACCTCCAAACGCTCGTTGGTCAGATTGAGAGAGGCGATTTCACTGTCTTTTTCTGACAGCGAAACTTTTGCATCGGTCAGCTCGCCTTGAAGATCGGAGATCCGACCATTCTGCTGTTCGATGGTTTTCAGGGCTTGTTTGAGCCCTTCGGAATCAATCTGCACCGGCGCTGTTTCGGGTGTCGCAACAGCTATGGTCTCGGGCAGGGCATCTGGTTCTGGTTCGTCCACGTCCGGCCCCCGTGCCGTAAGCAGGCCATAGCGTTCGCCACCGCTTTGTTGCAGAGCATCAACGCGGACACCTGCGCGGCTGTTCTTGGCGTCATCGCCCATCACAAACCAAACGAAACCGAGGAACACCGCCCCCGCAACCGCTACGCCAACAAGTTTCTTAGGTTCGAACTTTTTTCGGGCGCGTAGGGGCGGTTGTTCAGCCGCCGCCCGTGCCGCAATTGTGTTTTCGCGGTTCATTACTTGCTGCCCCCCGGTTGGACTGTTTGCGAGGTGATGGGTCTACCAGACTGGCCGCGAGCGCTGGCTTCCCGGTAATCGTCGCCATCGTTCCGGACGCAGATCGAGTCGTCCTCGATGCGCAGCGTCCAAAGATCGGAAAGACCCTGCACCTGAATAATGCCGCGCTCTTTCACTGTGGTGTTCACCATCAGCTCCCGACCGTCAGGCAATACACGGAAAATACCCGGCAGTTCTTCGTCCTGCGGGATCTGCATGTATGTGTGAACGCCATCGTCCCAAACAGCGGTCGGTGCGAAATCTGCTTTGCCCGACCGTGAATAGTTTTGGTTCACGAACCGCCCGGTTGGCTTGGGTTCGCTTCGCGCGACCTTGCCACGGGTCGTCGTGGTTCCACCTTTGTTGTTGTTATAGAAGGTGACTCGGAACGGCACCCTTTTGCGTTCAGCGGTCGTCTCAGCGGGAACAAGATAGAAGTTGTACGAGCCGCGATTGGTCAAAACCGTAAGGTTCGAATCCGAGTTGAGGATTTCCGGTTTGAACGCGATCACGCGGCCTTCCTGCAGGCGGGTGATCTGAAAGCTTTCGGTGTCGCCCGCACCGATGCTGCGCACGGTTTCACCCTGCGGAAAATGAACGTATGTGATCAGGCGTTCACCCACAGGGATGCGGTACACTTGGTTCTCGACGTAATGGAAATGCGTAATGCGGTGATCCGCGTTCTTTCCGTCCGATGTCGGTGTGATTTCCGCCAGAACGGGCATAGAGAGAGTCAGGATTGCGGCAGTGGCGGTTGTGAGTGTCTTGAAAGGTCGCAACATCAAATCTCTCCCATGGCGTCTACGCGATAGTTGGTGACGGTGAAACCAAATGGATTTTCCAGAAGCTCATCCATCGACGTCACGATTTTTTCCTCAAACCCGTAGGTCACTGTGACCACGTACCGAGCCGAGGCGATTGGTTGGTTTGGAATGACCAGTGACTTGCGGATCTCAACCTGGACCGTCTCGTCATTGACTGGCGATACACCGAGAATTTCGGTCTGTACCTTTGTTTTGGGCGTATAGATCTCGTCCGGATGGCTGTCGTTCGACCCGTCCCATAGTTCGCGGTAAGACGTTTCGGCCAGCTCATCAGAGCGGCGCAGAACCGATTTCAGGCGCTCGTTGTTGTCCTGCACATCATAGGTTTCCCGGTCGCGCACATAATTTGCGACTTCGCGGAATGCCATCGCCTCAGACGGTTCCAGTTCTTCGACCTTTTCTGTCAGCAGCACCGGCAGTTTCGTGCCCGGATCAATGGAGAATGGAACCGCGCGGATTTCCTTCAGCGGAAGGAGCAGCGCCCAACCAATCATCGAGGCCACGCCCATTGCCATGCCAACCATACCAAACACCTGCCATTTGAAGGCATCGCGACGTGCGCCCAGAAAAAGTTCTTTTTCGTGATCTGTCACGTGTGACATTTGCTCTGTACCTCAGTTTAAGAAGATTTCTTGGGGTTTGCGCGCGCGGCTTGAATGCTCTGCCGGTAGCGATCAGCGGCGTAGCTCTGACGAGCTGCGCTATCCTGGTTGCGGGATCTGTGTGCGATGTCCCGACGCGCTTGCATTGCGCGGGAGGCGCTGTCACGAACGCCGGTCCCATCGCGGGCGGCAGCGGCCATTGCGGCGGCAGTCTTGCCCCCGGCAACTGTGCTGCGTCCGGCACCAACAGTCGTGCCCATCACATTTCTAGCGGCTGCTGCGGCACCCGAGGCCACTGCAAGTCCCGACGATGCGGAAACGATTGCGCCGGACATTCCACCAGCCAGTGACGGGATTTGCGTCAGCATAACAATCGAGACAATGCAGACTGCGAGGAAACGACCGCTCGCCGTCATGTTGTTAACATCTTCAACCGCCGTTAGTTCTGCAGTGAACAGCGATTGTATGAGAGCGACAATACCAGTCAGGACAACGATGACCATGATGAGGCCGACTGTCGTCTTCGCCCACGCAGCGAAGATGTTGGCCGTTGCGGAGCTAAGCAGCGTTGCAATGAACACCGGGGCCAAGCCAAGCAATACAGCTAGGCCACCCTTGGCAATCAGCGCCATGCCTGTTCCAAAAGCAACAATAATTGCACCGACAACCCAGAGAACGGCACCCGTAATACTCAGACCCCACGTTGCATTCTCAATTGCTGTTTGGCCCATCAAGAAGCATTGAAGAGCTATTTTATCGAGAGCTTCCCACACGCTGCCCGATCCTGTCAGTGCCCCGGCTATGGTGTCAGGCAAACTTTGAACGCCTTGATAGATGGGTTGAAAGTAAGACCAGCTCGACGCCATGCTAATGATAATTGTCGCTCGAATAGCCCATCCGACATAGCCACCGAACCCGATTTCTCTGATCTGAAGCACGCCGTTGATTAGCATCATCACAAAAATCAGCGCAGCGATGACCCAGAGGGCGGATGCGAGATCCGCCGCCAGGCTGTTGAACGCTTGCTGTGAAAAGTTGTTGATCGCTGCTTCAATCGAGCTGACAAAATCCTGGATCACGGCCCACATGCCTCCTCAATCAGTGGCCCAAGCGCCCTCAATCTCGTTTTTTGCTCTTTCTTAAGGGCGGCCAGATTGTTCGATGGTTGGTTCCAGAATTCGTCTTGATCAGCACCGACTTTCTTCACGGCTTCGTCCCGGCTCAGATTGCCCAACGGACACTCGGTGCTGAAGGACTCGCTAGCTTTCCGCAGATGGCATTGCTCGACGGTCAACTCGTGAGCCGCAATAATCTGTTCGTTCAAAACTGCATCGGACCAGTTGGTCACGAGATACTGCTTGTCCTCGCCTTGACCTGCCTTTGCCATGCGTGACTGGTCATCCTTTACGAACTGCTTTGCGAAGTTGTTAACTCCGCTGTACCCAAGGCAGGTGCGGTACTCACCGAAGGGCCAATCAGCTTTCGGCGTGGAGATAAAGCTGACTTCCGCAGAAGCCGCCGAAGCCAAGACACTGGCAGCGGCTAGTCCTGCGGAAAGAGTTGCACGAATATTCATTGAGATTCTCCTCTTGCGTAATTGCTAAGCGTGGTGAGATCCGCTGCGTTTGCAGCAAGATCCGTGCCCGACGCCAGAGCATTAGCCGAGGTTGTGCGTAAAATTTCAATTTCAACTTGAAGGAGTTTCAGAAGAACCGCCGTATTGAAGTCGATTGCATCCTTCAGATCTTCTTGCTGGCCGATTTCACCGCGCAGTTTTTCAGCGTCTTCGGCAAGCTGACCGGCCATGTCATAGCCATTCTCACCCAGAGCTGACGCCATCAGGCCCGCTCCGCCGCGCTCAGAGAGAATGCGACGCGCGGGCACGTCTGAAGTGCTGAACTCTTTCAGAATGCCGTTGTTCAGACCCAGATTGATCGAGCGGCGTTCCATCGCAATCCCGGCCACGCCTGGGAGGTCGCCAATTGTGTCCTCGGTCGCGTTCAGCGCATAACCGAGCGTGTCGGCTGCCGACGCCAGTTTCAAAAAGCTGCGGCTGTTGAATTCGTCCAGGTCAGTTAAGCCAGAAATGGCCTTAAAGGAGTTTTCCAGCATGGCACGTTGCTGTTCCAGCTTCTCGTACTGTTGCAGCAGCTGTTCATACTGGCGGACCATTTCGGCGACTTCACGGGCTGAGTTGGCTGCATTTTGAGTGATGTTCGCAGAGTCCACGACCGGAACACCCTGGGCCGATGCTAGGACGGGCAGCGCGGCCAGAACTGAGACGGCGACGCTTGTGCGGAAATTCTTCAGGACATTCATCAGACAAGCTCCATGTTTTCAGGGGGGGTCATGCGCTCAAAGTCGCAGGCGCATTTGCTGCGATAGCCCGAATAGGTGTTTGTGCAGGCGGCAACAGTGGCCAGAACAACGAGGGCGAGGAAAAGGCGAGATTTCATGTGATTTCCTTCCAGAAGTTGGGGTTTTGACGCCATTCCGGATCAGGGAACGACTTGCCGTCTGATCCGCTCAGAACACGAAGCAGGGGGCCGAGTGCGCCGACGTCAACATCGAGCCAGACACTCTCATCACCCTTTTTCATAAGCATTACGCGGTCGCCAAAATGCGCCCGCAATGCGCCCAGCTCTGAATCGTTCAATCCAATTGCCCGGTAATCCGATTCATTGCCGGATCGGGACGGGAACAAGAGCTGCGTGCTGGTGTTTTCAAGGATCGACTTACTGGCCGCTGATGACAGGATGTGATCGGGGATCTGCGTCATCATCATCATCATGACGTTCAGCTTCCGATAGGTGGTGTAGGCGTTCTTGAGAATTTCGGCGCCGTAAGCGTTGCCAGCGATCACCCAGGCTTCATCAATGACAAAGACAGTCGGCACCTTAGAGGCACACCGGCGTTCGATCTGGCGCATGACGTAGCTGATCCACGCCAGCCGGACCAACGCGTCATCCAGAACCTCGGAAATATCGAACACAAGATGCCGGTCACCAGAGGCAAACGGATCTGTGCCACCTTCACCAAACATCCACGACAAGCGCCCGTCACCTGCCCATTCGCTCGCCCGCTTGTACAGGTTCTTGCCGTCATCAAAGGCTCTGAACCGATCCACCAGTGAATCGAAGTTCTGAAGCTGTGGGGGCAGGGTGGCGTTTGCTTGGCACGCCTGCGTTACTTCATCCTTTTGTTCTGTTGTCAGCGGATCATCATAGCTCAAAAGGGCAATGACCCAATTCGCCAGCCAGCTTTGTCCAGCTTCATCCGTTTCTGTTTGGAACGGGTTCATGCCGGTGGGTTCGCCAACCCGAACGCGGGTGTATTGCGCCCCAAGTGCCCGCATAGGGGCTTCCATGGCCCGGTCTTTATCAAACGCGATGATCCGTGCGCCCTGCGCAACCGCCATCGTCGCCAGCAGCATTGCAATCACGGTCTTACCTGAGCCGTTTGGGCCGAGAACGATAGTATGGCCGGAAGGAAGATTTTCAGCGTCCGAGCTGGTCTTGGGCAGGTGCAACGAAACATCGTAGCTGTCGCCATGTGTGGTCGGGAACGTCGCCAGTGGTCCAGGCCACGGCAGCTTATTCTCAGGCAGACCCTTTGGCCGCATATGAAACGCTACCATGTCCGCAAAGTTCTGATCTGTGATCAGTTCTTCACGCGCTCGGAACGCGAAATTGCCGGGGTGCTGCGCGAAATACACCGCCCGCGCCGACATCGCTTCGCGTTTAACCGTGCCGCCTGAAATCTGAATTTCACCGATGATATGCTTCTCGGCGGTTTTCAGATCTTCCTCAGTCCCGAACACGCAGACCGACAGGTGGTGTTTGCCAAGAGACATTGTTCCGGACGCAATCCCATCCGCCAGAATGGACAAATCCTCTTGCAGTGACGTTGCTTTGTCGCCAGCCGAGCGCATCTGACCCGATTTGCGGCGTTCCATTTCTTGCGCCTTTGAACGGCTGATCGGCAGGAACGATTGCGAAATCACCACATCAACCGGCAGATCCAGCCCGTCGAAAATGCCGGGGAATGACGCCATCGGATAGTTTTTCAGGGAATAGACGCGAATGGAGCGTTCCCGGTCATCGCTCGTTACCAGCTTGCCGGTCTTGCCCTGAAACAGCACGTCCTCTTGCGGCATGTTGAAGGCAATTGGTTCTGCAATGTTGGTGTGAATGATGGGCTGATAGCGCCCGTTCAGCAGCATTCCATAGTAACCCAGCCAACGCCCATCGCTGAGCTTCAGCCGGTTAACTCGGCTTTCGCCCAGCGTGCCCGCCAGTGTGGTGAACACACCGTCGAGCTGTTCCATCATTTCGCGGCGTTCCTCGTCGATCATTCCTGACGACATGCCGAAGATTTGCTTGGCGCGTTCATCCTGGCGCTTTTGCAGAATGGCGCTGATGATGATTTTGCGCTCTTTCAGCTCTGCATCGAGCGAGGCTGACCGCATGGCTTCTGCCAAAGCTCCGGCAAAGCCGGTTGTGTCCGTGATGACATGCCCTGTCTCGGCAGTTACGGTCACTCGGTGAACGTAAAATGCGACCTCATTTGGAGTGCTCCGCAATACACGTTCAAAACGCTCGGCCAAGAACTCGAATTCGTGTTCGTCCAGAGTGTTTGCGTTGATTCCGGTGATTTCTGCAGCGGCGATCAGTCCACCGTTGCGGGTGGAAATCACCTCATCGTCCACGACATAGCCATAGGGCAACATCTGAAAGAGGTTCATTTCATCCTTGCGCCATCTCGGCTCAAGCAAAGAGCGGGCAAGGGTAAACAGATCCTTTGAAGCAGGCTTAGGCACTATAGAAATCTCCCCCGTGGTGCTGACGGTTTTTGGTGCGTGGTGTCTTGGAGAGCGTGACGGACAGGATGCGGAAGAATGCCGGTTCCCATTCGTAAAAGAGGCGCAGCCCGGTATAGAAAACAAAGCCCGCAATGATTGCTGGCGCTATCCCGAACATGAAGAACGAAAGCATGGTCATCCCCAGGATCACCAGCAGATAGATCACGGGCAGGCCGCCCCATTCAGCGGGGCGGCTCAGGCCGCGAAAGACCGTATTGCGGCGCGCCATCAATCAGGCTCCGATAAAGGTGTCTGCGAGGCCGATAACTGCACCGACGACGATTGCGATCACCGGACCTTTCAGCGAGCCCCAGCCGAACACATAGGCCAGACAGCCCCAGATGAAGCCAACGGCTGCAAGGCTGACGCCAACGACTTTCGAGTCGGCCAGTGTCTCGTTGATGAAATCACCAATGGCATCCTGCAGCCAGCCAGCGGAGGCCGGTGCTGCGCTGACGATGGTGATTGTCAGCGCAAAGAATGCCACTTGTTGGATGAAGTGGTGCCGTTTCATGGGGGGTCTTTTCATAGGTCTTTACTCACTTTGCTTAGGATGATCCGCACGTAGTCGCGGGTTTCGGTGAACGGGGGGATGCCGCCATACTGGACGACGCGATGGGGACCGGCGTTGTAGGCAGCGAGCGCCAGTTTCCAGTCTCCAAACTCACGGTACTGCGCAGCCAAATAACGAGCGCCACCGTCGAGATTTTCTGCGGGGTTCTTTGGGTTCACGCCCAGGTCTTTTGCCGTTCCTGGCATGAGCTGCGCGAAACCGATGGCACCTTTGGGCGACAGGGCATCAGCCCGATACCGGCTTTCCTGCCAGACCAATGCCATGAACAACTCGGTCGGAATGTCATGCCGATCCGCCGCTGCATGGATTTCCTTGACGATCCGTTCCTGCGACCAACCACCAGAGGCTTTGCGAGGCCGCGGTGCTTTTCCCGCAATCTCGATCTTTGCCGTGCGCTTCGCATTGGGCGGTTGCGGCTGTTCGTCTAGCGCGTATTCCCGCATCCGGATTGGCTTCACGACGCCATCAACGATTTCCGCCCGCGCACCGTTCAGGAACACGCTGCCATCGGGCTCGTATTCGATGACCTGGGAAAAAGCCGGGTTGAACGCGGCGAACCACAACCCGAACATCGAGGCTGACCGACCGCAAAACGTTCCAAAAGACCGGCTAACAATTACGTTATCGGATTTGATTTCGCGTTGTTTTGAACGGGATGGCTTGAGCAGCCTTAATGCTGCCGCACCTGTTTTGTAGGTTGCGGTTGTGTTCCGGGTGCAGATCCTTCTGAGCCTGAGCGCAATCTCTCTTCGGTGTAGCACCACATGCATCGAAGAGGGCCTACTGCGAGAAGTATCAGGCTCGTTTTTGGTGCTTTCTGCTGCGACGAAGGCCACTGTGATCACCTTTCCGCCTTTCAATAAATAGGTCAGTAGTTTTTACATAATAGTCATTATGTGATATGAACACTGGAGTCAGAGGGGGAGGAAATCAGACGCCGGGCCACCACTCGGAAGCCGCTACCGGCTCCACAGGAGTCCCACGCTCATGCCGATCTTTTCAGCCCTAAATCCGTAACCAAGTGTTCCGAATACCTGCCAATTCGTGTCCTCAATCCTGGCTGTCCCGCCGACCGAGAACGCCGAAGATCCTGAGTAATAGCCGTACCCCATGGTCACAGCCTGAACGGTTCCGTCCGACAACGTTGGCACTTGCGCAGCGAGAGCCATTGCAATGCCGTCATTTGCGATGTCGGCGTTGCGGTCGACCTTTGACTCCAACTGGTTCACGCGACGATCTGTGTAGTTGTTCGCTTGGTTCAGGACGTTGGAATTGCCGTTGTCGATGTACTGACGAACTTCGCCGTTCAGATCTTCCAAGAGAACTGAGCCATTCTCGATTGTCTGGCTGTTGACGGAACCGTCAGCCAAATCCTCGTTTTGGATCGTGCCATTGGCGATGTCGTCAGTCGTTACGCTGTTGTCGATGATCTGAGCCGACCCGACCGAGTTGTCCGCAAGGTCCGCCTGCGTCACCGATTGGTCGATGATCTGAGCCGACCCGACCGAGTTGTCAGCAAGGTCCGCCTGCGTCACCGATTGGTCGATGATCTGGGCCGATCCGACCGAGTTGTCAGCTAGGTCCGCTTGCGTCACCGATTGGTCGATGATCTGAGCCGACCCGACCGAGTTATCAGCGAGGTCCGCCTGCGTCACACTGTTGTCGATGATCTGGGCCGATCCGACCGAATTGTCGGCAAGGTCATTCTGCGTAACCGAGCGATCCTGAATGTCTGCGCTTGATACGCTGTTGTCGATGATCTGCGATGACCCGACAGTGTTTGCGCCGGGGGTTGCGGCCCCTGCTGCTTGAATACGGTCGTCAATGGCCTGATTGATCGAGGTTTCCGAAATGCAGGGCCGTCTGTCTGTCTCGTTGTCTTGCCCAACTTCACAGGTGCGGATTGCTCCGTTTCCTGTTCCGTTGCCCATGATGACGCCAGTCGTGTTTTGTGCAGAAGCCGGATTTGGGTGGCTGACAAGTATCGTCAGGCCGACTGCTGCGCCAAGGGTTAGAGTTTTGGCAACCCCAAATACCCTGTTGGCATTCACGAAGAACACGCCGCGTCGGTTGACTCCCCCCTTCTCGACATGATTCTTGGGGGCAGCATTGAGTGATGCTGTTTTTACCATAGTACAGTTACTCTCTTGATGTGTGAGGAATGCCCCGGATGGATTAGGGGCGTTTCAGGTCCTGCCGGTTGTTGGCGCAACCGACAGGACCGTTCTTTGCTCGATTAGTTTCCTTCCTCTCGCTGCATTCCTGTTTCCAGTCCTTCAGCTCAGATACACCAGGGTTGACGTTCGCCGCCGTTGTAAGGTCGCGCGAGACCTTCCGAGATCAACACAGGCCCGACGTCCCGATCACCTGCGCGCGCAACCGCCAGGAAACGGCCATACCTGTCTCGCTCGGGTTCGATCACCAGTTCGACCTGCCCTGCGGTTCGAATGATCTCCGTCAGCCGGGCTTTGGCCTTCAGGCCTTGGGCTTTCTCTGCATCACATTGTGCGCGGAAGGTTTCAGGCGCATCAAAACCAACAAGCCGATACCGATCTTCGCCATGGTCAAGTGTGTCTCCGTCAACGGCAAACACCTCGGACGCGTCCAGGATTACCGTAGTTTGTCGCTGTTTAATCCACTGGGCAAAAAACAACGTCGCTGTCATCGCTGCGCAAAAGTAATATAGCCTTTTCATGCCCCCTGCCCGCCAGCTGGAGAGTACAAAGCCGGTAGCTGCGAATTCTCACTACCCATCACGCCGTGCCAGACGGGGCCAACCATGAGATCGGCGACAAAGATGCAGGCAAGCTTTTGCAGCGCGACAAAAGAGATCAGCGGCGCTACCGAGCTAGATTGATCAGAGCTCTGATTTCTCGTCGAACGCCTGGGCTGCATTGAGACCGTCCGGAGTAATGGACTCGATGGTGTAATCTGAATTGATGCACAGAATACGGCCGTCACCAAATTCGTGGTGGTGTCTAAAAAGACCCGGCCAAAGATCAAACTCTCTGGCGACCGCGCCTGCGCGGGAAATCTTTGATTTACACAACGCTCCGACGAAGGTCGGCGACGTGTAAATGCAGTGATATTTTGGTCGTCCAAGGGAAGCGAGCCCAATAAATTCGTAGCGGCACGTAAAGGGAACCTGATCTTCTATCAGGCCCCGAACCATGTCGATGGTTACCACAGTGTACTGTCTCTTGTTGTCCGCCATGACGACCCCCTATGAATCGCCTTCTACACTCAAAAGTTGTGGACTAAAACGCAATCGACGTCAATATAGGTAGTGATGCCAATTTACGAAACCGGATTGCCAGAAGTATACCGCGCAGATATTGCTTACGCGATTCGCAAGCAGGAGAGATGATGTTGAAACGCCTCAAACCCGGATTAATGCCCCATGCAAAAGCCCTTGCGGTTGCACTCGCAGCCCTGCCCGCGTCGCAGGCAAGTGCCTATCCAATCGATTGCGCCATATTCTTATGCCTTGCAGGCGGCTGGCCCGGGTCTCCCGACTGCACCGCAGCCAAGGCTGAGTTCATTCGGCGTGTCACACCCTATCCTGTTGAACCGCCCCTTCAATTATGGCGCTGCCCGATGAATGCGTCGTTTTCTTCTGGAGATCGAAGCCCGATGCAGCGATTGGACGCCATCAAATCCATCAGTGCCAACCCAAAACCTGAGCGGCCTTCGATGGGGGCGACGGAGGCTTCCATTGTGGATGTTTCCGTCTCAATGAATGTGTGGCCGGAGGGGGTTTCTGCCTTGCAGGCAGGCCCGGAATCAACATTGGCCAATGTTGATTTGTCGTCCTCGGATTTTGACGTCGTTCGGTCTATCAAGGTGTGGGATGTGCGACATTACAGTTACCGACGTCGTTCTCGTGAGGGAGACTGTGAACGCTCGCTTGACCTGGTTGTTGGCACTTACGACGACCATGCGAATTTCCATTGGTCCGATCATTCCCCCTCGCCGATCCCGTCCTGGCTGCCTTTGGGCAATCGCTGTGAGCCCCCGAGCTACTTCCGTGGTGTTGGCGTCGAATGGACAGATACGTTTGGGTTCAGCGACCACGAACTCGTGAAGTATTGATCCGCCGCGGTTAGCGAAACTTCGAGGAATTTTTTCAAACCCAAAAAAGAAATCCCCGCAAGGCGGGGCCTCTGCGGGGATCTCTGTAAGTCACGTTTGAACACCTGATTTATAGCGCAAATCCCAAAATACTGGCAAGGAAAAACGCATCTGTGCGAACGGTATTTCTTTGCCTGCAATCAGAGGTCTGAGACGCCTTGCTTCACTTATGAGAAGCAAACATGAACCACAATCATCCTGCGCAGAACGAGTTCGCAATAAACCAACCTGGCCTTCCAAACGTGTCCCGAGTGAGACCAGGCGCATGAGTTTCCAACATCTCGCAACAGTCCATCTTCAGCCACTGACGCGCTTTCATAACGGCCTTCCCGACAGTTGGAACCGGGATCGGTTCCGTCAGCTTTGCGTGAACTACGCCCAGTTAAGGGGCGCCTCAGCACAGTGCATTCGAACCTTTGAAATCATTATCGACATGATCTCCCCAACAGTGTTTCGGGACATGTCCAAGGAACCATTCTGCTATGCCCGCCAGGAAACGCTCATCGCCGGGCGTGGCTTGACAGACCGCACCATCCACAACCACGAGCGCGAATTGGAAGCTTTTGGCCTCATCGAGCGCAGGCTTGGCGCTAATGGTGCCCGGTGCAAACGCAAGGGACTGGGCCTCTATCTGACCCCTGCCCTGAATATCATACCCGACATGCTCGAGGCTCTGGAAAGAGTCAGCATAAAGAAGGCTGAGCACGACGAGTTGCGCGGGTCTAGATCTCGCCTTTATCGCTACGTGAAGCACAGCTTGGCCGCATTGCTGTCCCTCCCCTGCCCTCCTGATGGTGTAGACGACATGATGGACGAGTTTCGGTCTTGGCCGCGTTCCGACAAGCTGAAATACATGTCATTGGAAAAGCTCAGGACCCATGTTCAGGCGGCACAAGATCTGTGGGAAAGAGCCGAAGCGATCATACAAATCCCCATGAAAATTGCGGGTGAACCCGAAGTTGGTTTCGGGTGCCATATACAAGATCAAATCGAAGAAAAAATCTTGTCCTGTAACGCTGATGGCGTGACACCAATGCCCTCGGCCAAGGCCTCGGAACCAATTTGTTCCGGCTTAGAAAACAAGCATCCGGCGGATATGGCATCGCACAAGGCCCCAAAGCTGCCTCGGGTGAATAATCGCATCCTCTATGAGTTGGCGTCACTCGAGCTGCGTATGCATATCGACATCGCCGGTGGCGGGGATCAAAATTCCAACCCGTCGCTCTTTGCCATTGAAACTGGCGTTTGGACGCGGTTGTCGGAAATTGGCACCAACCTCTCTGCCTGGCATACAGCCATCGATCGCCTGACTCTGATGGGCGCTATTCTGGCCGGATTGATCACGGATGCCCGACTAACGGATCCCAAGCACCCGCCGGTTGTCAGCCCGGGTGGCTATTTCCGGGGCATGGTTCAGGCCGATGAACGAGGAGATCTGGACCTGTTGTCAAGTTTCATGGGACTTCTGGCGCGAAGGGCCAGGGAGGAGGAACGAGGGTGCTGCGACGCGAACAACACCGGTTGAGATGAGCGGTCGGTTCTTTCGATTTAAACTCGGTCATAAATCGCGACATTCTGTACGCTGATGTCATCAATAACGGTGGACCTTCCGTCGGTCGCGGGCGTACAAATTCGTCTGCCTTTCAATGGTATAGGTGTGTTTTTACCTGGCTAAGGGATTTCCCGAATGTCACCGGCAGGCAAGAACATCTATTCGGGCTCGAACGCCACGCAGAACAGAAAGACGATCTATGAAAATCGCCGACATTGGCAGCTCCGAATTGGATATCAGGCAGACAGGTGAGGCCCGCCTTCAGGAAATCTGCAACAGGTTTGGATTGGAGAATGCCTCTTATGCGCATATCGACAAAGCGCGGAACGTCGTTCATGGCTGCACCACATTTCCAGCGGATTGGGTCAGGCACTATGTCGACAATGATCTGATCCTGGCTGATCCCCTCATTCGGTTTGGCGCAAGCATTATCGCGCCGATGGATTGGACGGTTTTTGACAGCAAGCCAGAGTTTGTGCCGCTGTTCAAAGCAGCCAGGGAGTTTGGTGTTGGTGAACACGGGATCTCTGTTCCGGTTATCAACCCGTTTGGCGAGCGCGGAGTGTTCACTGTCACGTCCAATATGTCTCGCCCAGAATGGGACGTCCTGCTCCCGAAAATTCTCCCGTCACTTCGTCATGAAGCCCAGATCCTGCATCTGCTGGCCCTCGATGTCATTGACTCTGTGTTCAGCTTTTCCTCAGATGTCTTGTCCGATGACGAGCAGAGCATTCTGAAGATGCTGGCGTCTGGTCTGATCTCCTCTGTCATTGTGCGCCAAACGGGGTTCTCGTCGCGGATGGTCGAAAACCTGACAGCCTCAATCCTCACGAAACTCAAGAGCCGGTCAACAGAACAGGCTGTTGCGCGCGCAGTGACCACCGGAATTCTCAAGTGGACTGACTTCTTTGCTGATCCAGTTGCCGAGATTGTCGACATGGACCAACAAAGACTTTGCGGTGGGATCGTTCGCTGGACGGGCAACTCCCACGAGCTGATCTCATTTGAAGATGGGTGGTTTGTTCGACAGCTCGATAGTTTCCAGCCGACCCAGGTCGCGGCGGTGGCCGCTGAATTCAAACTTGATCCAAGGGAAATAGCCGAGGTGATTGGAGAGACCGTCGATCAACGCGTGTGGGTCAGATATCTCTGAAGAATTTGGGTCAATTTCTGCCTGACCTAAACATAACCGTTCTTATCAAACCTGAATATCGCTCACAACACACACACGCTCTGTAGATCTGGGCTCTGGTCATCCGTTGACGCGCGCATAGCCAATTTTCACGGGATCTTTTTGCATAGGGTTTTCGCATCATTTTGACGAGAGCGGTCTTACGCTGCACCCGTCTTCAACAATCGAGACGCGGGACAAAACCGACCTTGGGTTTTTTGCCTTCGCTGGCGCAGCATCACTTTGCACGTGCGGCGGGTTTTTTGCTGCGTCGCAGTCCAAGTCGCGGAAACGGCCTTTCCCAGCTGGCTTCGAAGGCCTGATCCAAACCGCGCTTTCGCTGCATGGTGGTTGGACATGAAAGACGCGGACTAAACCGTCGTTCGTTCAATGCCCGCTTCGGTGAATTCATCCGGTTTCGGATACTTCAAACAAGGTATCCAGTATCGGACAGTCTGGCACATCGCCACGACTGCATTCTGCCGCCATCGCTTCCAGCGCATCTTCCAACCGATGCAGGGACAGTATTTTCTCTTTGACCGACGCAAGGTGATTGACCGTCATGCTGTGAACCTCACCGCAGGTGAAGTCGCGTCGATCCACCATTTCCAGCAAGGCTCGGATTTCTTCAATGCTAAACCCGATCTCACGCGAACGCTTGATGAAGGATAGGCGCTTGAGCTGGTCGTGATTATATTGCCGGTTGCCGCCCGCTGTTCTGTCGGGTTTTGGCATGATCCCAATTCGTTCGTAGTATCTGATCGTCTCGATGTTCACGCCCGTGTGCTTCGACATTGCACCGATTGGATAGCCTCGCGCATTCGTGAACTCAGCCATCGAAAACCCCCTTGCTTCTGTAGTTGCTACAGATCGTATCTTACATCTCGAAACTTGAAAAGCGGGTTCTTGAATGAATGACGTAATTGATGTCGATCTCAAACAGGTCGGCCCCGAAACTAAAAAAGCCCGCATGATTGCGGCTGGTGGTGTCCTTGGTGCTCTCGCAGCATCAACCTGCTGCGTTGTTCCATTGATCTTTTTCAGCCTTGGCATTTCCGGTGCATGGATCGGCAATCTGACAGCACTTGAACCTTATAAGCCTATCTTTATTGCGCTTACACTTGGATTCCTCGGCTATGGCTTCTGGATGGTTTATCGCAAACCCAAGGCCTGCGCGGATGAAGAAGCCTGTGCGCGGCCACTTCCAAATCGGTTGGTCAAATTCGCGCTTTGGGTATCGACGGTTCTCATCTTGATTGCGTTGTTTTGGAACTGGATTGCGCCCGTCGTTGCACCCATTCTTCTTGGTCTGTGAAAGGAACCATAATGAAACTCCACACTCCCGTCTTAGCCCTCATCGGCCTGTTGGCCGCTTCTTCCGTTTTTGCGGGAGAGCAAACCGTGACATTCTCGGTTCCCGGCATGAATTGCCCGAGCTGTCCCTTTATCGTTGAATCAGCGATGGGAAGCGTAGAAGGCGTCACGCAAGTAACGGCGGATGCTGACACGCTGACAGCCGAGGTCGTCTTTGATGACACCGTTGTGAGTGCTGAGGATATTGCTCTCGCATCAGCTGCAGCCGGATATGAAGCTGATCTTGTCGCTGTACCATCCGATTCCTGATCGCCTCCAATGAAAGACGGATCGGCAGGTGGCATCCTTGCATTTATAGTTGCGGCCCCGGTGGTCGTGATCTGCTGCGGCGGACACGCCGCTGTCCTTGCATCTATGTTGAGCGGGGCTATCGGTACAGCAACCGGCCTTGATATTCTCACCACCCTGTTGATCGCTGTTGGAGTTGGTGTCGGCGTTCTTGCTATTCGGACGATTGTTCAAAGCCGTCAGAACGGAGACGCCAGAGACAGAAATACAAAGGAAACCTCGTGAACAACAAACTTCTCAAGACAGGCATTGTCGGCACAGTGATAGCTGCGCTTTGCTGCTTCACACCCCTGCTCGTTGGCCTTCTTGGTGTCGTTGGGTTGTCTGCTGCTGTCGGATATCTCGATTATGTTCTCATGCCTGCTCTGGCGGTGTTTGTCCTCATTACGATCTACGCGCTGATCCGTCGCGCACGAAACGCCAATTCCTGAAAGGCTGCTCCATGTCAGATTGCTGCACACCTCCCAATACTGAAACTGACACCTTTGACCTTGTTGTAATCGGCGCGGGTTCTGCCGGTTTCTCCGCTGCTATTACGGCAGCGGATGAAGGCGCGCGTGTCGCCTTGGTTGGATATGGCACGATTGGCGGCACATGTGTGAACGTCGGCTGTGTGCCTTCCAAGACCATGATCCGCGCCGTAGAAACGCTGCACACTGCAAAGGCGGCCAGTCGTTTTGATGGTATTGAAGGCTCTGGCCAAGTCACCGACTGGAAAGCGATGATCGCACAGAAACAGGTGCTGGTTGATGATCTGCGCGCCGCGAAATACGTCGATGTGCTGCCAAACTACGAGGCCGTGACCTATATTGAAGGTCAGGCCGTCTTTCAGGAAGATGGTTCGATTCAGGTCGGTGAACGTAACCTGAAACCCACAAAGGTCATCATTGCGACCGGATCATCCCAACATGTCCCTGACATTCCTGGTTTGGCTGAACTTGATTGGTTGGACAGCACGTCCGCCTTGCAACTCGATCAGCGGCCTGCGTCCCTAATGGTTATGGGCGGCGGATACATCGGTGTTGAAATTGCCCAAGTCTTTGCGCGGGCGGGTGCGACCGTCACAATTGTGACCCGACGCGGGCTGCTCCCTGAAGCCGAACCAGAAATTAGTGCGGCTCTCACGGAAGCCTTTGCAGACGAAAGTATCTCGGTTCTCGATGGGCTGTCCTATGATCGGCTGGAAACCACCGAGACGGGAGTACGTCTACACGCCACTCGAAACGGTCAGCCCATGACTGTTGATGCAGAAAGGCTAATGCTGGCGACGGGGCGTGTTCCAAACACCAGATCACTGGCGCTTGATGTTGCCGGGATCGCCACGGATGCGCGAGGTGGCGTTGTGGTTGATCCTGCGATGAACAGTTCCCGCGACGGCGTCTATGCTGCTGGCGACGTGACTGGTAATGATCAGTTCGTCTACATGGCGGCCTACGGGGCGAAGCTGGCGGCGAAGAACGCCATGAACGGCAACTCGCTGAGCTATGACAATAGCATCATGCCCTCCGTGGTCTTTTCTGATCCCCAGATCGCCAGCGTCGGAGTAACCGAGGCGCAGGCCACCGCAAATGGCCATGAAGTCGTAACATCTGTGTTGGGTCTTGAACATGTCCCGCGCGCACTCGCGGCTCGCGACACCCGTGGTCTCATCAAACTGGTGGCAGATAAGCAAAGCAAAAAGCTGCTTGGGGCCCATATTATCGCACCAGAGGGATCAGATACGATCCAGACCGCTGCGATGGCTCTGAAAATGGGCATGACCTACGATGACTTGGGCGACATGATCTTTCCATACCTTACGACCGTCGAAGGGCTTAAGCTGGCGGCGCAAACGTTTGAGAAGGACGTGGCAAAGCTGTCTTGCTGCGCCGGATAATGAGTACTCTTGACCGCAGCCCATACCTGGACTGGTCAGACGTGACTGACCCCGTCGCGGATGACGCGCTGCGATCCCTCTTGACTGAAGAACGGATGCGTGACCGGTGGTTCGATCTGTCGAAAGAGACCCAGTCTGTTCACAGAATAATTCTTGAGAGTTTTGTCCAACGTGCTCGGCCACCAACGCCACAAGAATTATCAGAGTTGGGTTTGCCAAATTTGCAAACCAAGGACGTGTTGGAAGAACTGGATCGTCGCGACCTGATCGTGTTTCGACGGGGCGCAATCCAATCTGCGTATCCGTTTTCCGCGAGCGAGACTTTGCACTCTGTCGAACTGGCCGCGGTACGCAATTGGACAGTTTGTGTTATCGATGCGCTCGGAACCGCAGTAATGCTCGGAAAAGCTGCAACTGTTCGATCAAGTTGCCCCATCTGTGGCGAGAAAATAGAAATCGACGTAAACAAAAACGGGCGCTCGGCAGATAGAATTAGTCCCTCTGGCGTGGTTGTTTGGGCAAGTGTTGCTGAGACGGAAGGGTGTGCTGCCGACACGCAATGTCAGTCAATGCTGGCGTTTTGTTCAGACGCTCATCTCGAAACATGGAAGCCTGAAGGGTTGATTGGATTTCAACTTACACCGCACCAGGCAATCCAGGTTGGAGCTGCCATTTTCAAGCCGTTTCTACGAACAAGTGTTGGCTGAGCGCCGCATCTATGACAGCTATCCAAGGCTCCTTCATAGCCACCGTTTGGACATTCGATCAGAGTAGCGCAAAGTCTGCATGTCTCGAAAGGCTTGCCGCCTTTTGCTGATGCAGCATTCGCTTGCGCAAAAAATGTAGCACTCGGAATTCGCTTTTCAGACGGATGGAAGAGCCATTGTTGGTCATTTCCGAGAGTTTGCGGTTAGGTCGATTTTAAGAAAGATTCATCACTCTCAAACCGTCATTTGCACGACCCGCCCGTGAGTGGTTATATTCCACAGACTTGGAACCAAGGTTTCGACGGAGCGCACTGAGATACAACCGCCGCAATTTCAAAGCGATCCTGATTCACGTTCCGTGAACGCCCTGAACACGCCGAGGGTTTCCTCGCTGACATGATGCTCGATACCTTCGGCGTCGTGCTCAGCCACATCTCTTGAAACGCCCAAGGCAACCAGGAAATCCACAACGATCCGATGACGTTTCCGGCACGCCTCAGCCAATTGACGTCCCGCCTCCGTAAGACGGAGCGAGCGGTAAGGTTCATGCTCGATTAACCCTTCGCGTTTTAGCCGGGACAGATTCTTTGAAACAGTGGGTTGTGTCACACCAAGGCGCTCAGCAATTTCCACCGGTCGCGCAGCGCCCCTCTCGTGGATCAGTTCGGCAATAAGCTCCACATAATCCTCAACCATTTCTCTTTGATGTGCCGTGCGAACCGCTTCGAATCCACTGGCCTGACTGTCAATCTTGCGGTCGGCGTCCTGTGGAGTGCTGTCGGTCATTTGGCTCACGATTACGTCATTGGGCTGCCTACAAGTGTATGCATTGCATCGCGCGGCTTGACAACGGTCTGCCGGTCACGAATAAGTTAGACAGGGCTAATAATTGTAGAAGCGGCTATGAAGAACCTAATTGCATCAACAGTCCTCGGGTTACTGCCTGTCATGGCAGGTGCCACGGCAATCGAAGAGGCGCCGTGGGCACCGCGGGCAGCTGCGTACCGATTGACCTTGTTCATGGGAAACCTGAGTCCGGTTCCGTGGAACAAGATCGAACAAAGCTGGATGTCGCCGCCCCTTGGCAGTGATTTGCAGATTGATGCAATTTCGCGCGTTTCCGAAGCCGAGGCGCAAGCGATCAGCCGCGCACTGGATTCCGAAGACCGCCAGGCGCTGTTCGAGGCCAGCACAGCAGCCATCGCAAGTGGAATTCTGCGGCATCTGGATGCAGCCAAGGCGGCGCTTGGCCAGCCCAAAGCCGCATCTGAGGTGTCTCAGGCTGCCGCCCTGTTCCGCGCTTTTGAGGACGGCATCAAGGCCGCCGATGCACAGGCTGCACGTGATCTGGGGCGGGCCTGGCTGGTTTTGAACTCTTCCCTTGGTAGCGCGGGCGTATTGGGTAACGGTGCGAAGACCGTCGATGCCGATAGATTTTCCGAGGCGCACAGTGTTGTAGCCGACTATATCCGGGCGAATTACCTTCCATCGGAGTTTGCTGAACGAAACACGCTAACGCCAATCCCCGAGACAGTGGTTCGCAGCGGAACGCCAGTCACGCTTCCCGCCACCCTTCCGCCTGGATCAAACATCGCTGATCAGCGCCAACTGCCCCGGTTGGTGCTGCAATTCGAAGAAGCTGGCGAGGACGAAGCCAACCTGCCGCTGGTGGCTTTTGGCGACATGCTGTTCGATAGTCCTGAGATTTTTGGCGGTCCCGCGCGCGAGCTGGGGATTGCCTGTTCCACCTGCCACAACCGGTCGGATGTGAACCGCGAGTTCTTCATTCCTGGTCTGTCCTCTCATCGAGGGGGCATGGATGTCGACGGATCATTCTTCAATCCGATGTTCAATGACCGAAAGGACGATCATCTGGACACGCCATCGATGCGCGGTATCCGGTTCACGGGACCTTACGGCCGGGACGGGCGCGAGCCCAGCCTGCGCCGGTTCATCCGCAACGTGATCGTGACCGAATTTGCCGGAAAAGAACCGACACCTTTCCAATTGGATGCGCTGGAGGCTTACGTCAAACAGTTCGACTTTTTGCCCAACCCCAAGATTGACCGGGCAGGCAGGCTGACCGATCTGGCATCCGATGCGGCCAAACGCGGAGAGGTTCTGTTCAACACCGAATTTGCCGGTCTGGGCGACAAGGCCTGCGCATCGTGTCATACGCCGAACCGCCAATTCCGCGATGGGTTGACCTATGATATCGGCAGCGCCGAACCGCCATTCCCGGGCGGCACGGCGACCGCGTTCGAAACACCAACGCTGCGCAACGTCAATTTCACCGCGCCGTACATGCACGACGGATCATTGCCAACGCTGGCCAGCGTAGTGGAATGGTTCAACGACACAAAGCAACTGGGGCTGGATGAGGCGCAACGCGCCGATCTGACCGCCTATGTCGAGGCTGTGGGGGATGGCGAAGAGCCGTATCAGGTATTCGATGGTCGCGACAGCGTATTCCGGCTGTCATGGGAAGAGCTGACCACCTTCGCAAGCACGTTGGATACCCTGTTGCCGATGCAGGATGCCGGAAATATCGCGCTGCTTATCGACACGGTCGCCCCCGATCTGGCGGCGGATGCCAGTGTCATGGTTAATCAGAGCTCCAAGCCGGAAATCTATGAATTCTCCAACATTCTGCGGGCAGTCGGCGATGCCAGCGCCAACGGCAACTGGGGCGAGGCAAACCGCCAATGGGAATTGTTCAAGGTCATGCAGGCCGAAATCGACGAAAGGATGTTTTGATGGTGTCGCGTCGCAACTTTCTGGCCACGGCCACGGCCATGCTCGCCATGCCTGCGATGGCGGCGGCCAATCAGGGTCTGAAACTGGCCTTCATCCCACAGGAGAACCCTGAGAAGTTGCTGGGAGATATCAAGGTCATCACCAAATGGTTGACGGATCAGATGGGCGTCCCAGTCACCGGGTTTGTCACTTTCGACCATGCCGCTGCCGTCGAAGCCCTGCGCAATGGCGATGCCGACATCTCTTTCATGGGGGCGCTGCCATTTGTCCTGGCCGAGGATCAGATCGGCGCCGTGCCGCTACTGTCTGAGGTCTATCGCGGACAGCCCAGCTATTCTGGCCGCGTCTTCGTGCGTCGCGACAGCGGGATCGAAACGTTGGCAGACCTTAAGGGGCGCGACATTGCCTTTTCCGATCCGGTGTCGGAATCCGGTTACATTTATCCGCTCGATCTGTTCGTACGTGCCGGGCTGTTCACAGGCACAGGCGATGCAGACAGCTTTTTCGGCCAGAAATTCTTTGCCGGCGGTTATCAGCAGGCGATGCAGGCCATGGCCAATGGGCTGGTCGATGCGGCAGGCGCCAGCCAATATGCCGATCTCTATCTGACCCCGGATCAGCAAGCCGAAGTCAAAGTGCTGGCTGAATCCGAACAGATCCCCAGCCATGCGGTCATCGCCCGCCCTGATCTGGACGCAGGATTGCAGGCGAAATTTGTGGATACCATGCTGCGTCTCAACGAGGCCGAGAACCGATATCTGTTGGCCTATCTCTTTGGCCCGGATGGTTATGTTCCTGCCGACCCGACCGTGTACGACGGCGTGCGCGAGACCGCGCGGCGCTATGGATTTCTGAAATGACCGCCGTCATCACACTCGACGCGGTGTCGCACTGCTTTGACGGCGCAGCGGCGTTGACGAACCTGTCTCTTTCTGTGCAACCGGGTGAAAGCGTTGCGCTGCTCGGGCCATCCGGCGCGGGGAAGTCCACGATGCTGGCGCTGTTGGATGGTCGCCTGCGCGGTTGGCAGGGCCAGGCCCGTGTGTTGGGCAATCAGCTGTCAGCAACAAAGTCCCCGGAACGTGAGACTCGTGCCGACATTGGTTTCATATTCCAGGAATTCGCGCTGGTCGACAGGCTGAGCGTCTATCAGAACGTGATGAACGGGCGGCTGGGCAGGATAAATAGCTGGCCCGCGCTTTGGGGCCGCTTTGGCGAGCAGGACCATATATGCGTCACCCGGGCGCTTCAGGATACCGGCTTGTCCGATCTGGCGCATAGGCGTGCAGATCGGTTGTCGGGCGGCCAAAGACAACGCGTGGCGATTGCCCGCTGTCTGGCGCAGGACCCCGAACTGATCCTGGCGGATGAACCGGTCAGCAATCTGGACCCCGCTCATGCCGAACGTATTCTGGGCCTGATCACCGGCGCGGCGCGTAGTCGCGGGATTGGCGTTATCTTCAGCTCGCACCAGCCCGATCTGTCGCGCCGGTTTGCTGACCGCATTCTGGGCCTTCGTGACGGTGAGATCTTGTTCGACAATCCGTCGGGTCAGGTGACAAGTGAAGATATCGACGGGCTGTATCACGGTATCAGCGCCGCAACAGGGTTGCGCGTGGTCAGCTGATGGGCCGCTCCGTCATTTGGGGCGCTCTGGCGCTGGCGATCCTGTGGTCGCTGACCAGCGCCGACATGGGGCTTGAAAAACTGCCCGGTGCCGGACCGCGCCTGACTGAGTTTCTGGGGCGCATGATCCCACCCGACCTCTCGATCTGGCCCGAGGTGCTGAGAGGTTTGGCAGAAACACTGCGGATCGCCATCCTGGGTACTCTCTTTGCCGTGATCCTGTCCACCGGGCTGGCCGTTCTGGCCGCCGAAACGCTGGTGCCTCCGGCCATCTGGCGTCCGGTGCGCGGCTTACTGGCGGTGATCCGTTCGATCCCGCTTATCCTTGTTGCCATGCTGATGGTTGGTGCGGTGGGGCTTGGGCCTCTGCCCGGTATTCTGGCCATCACCTTTCACGCGACGGGGATGCTGGCCAAGTTCTATTCCGAGGCCATCGACAACGTCGCCGCCGCGCCGGTGGCCGCGCTGGAAAGTGCGGGTGCCAGCCGAACGCAGCAACTACGTTGGGCGATCTGGCCGCAAATGGCACCGGTGATCCTGCGTGACACCGTGTTCCGGTTCGAGCTGAACCTGCGTGAAAGCCTGATCCTCGGCATCGTCGGCGCGGGTGGCATCGGCCTCTATGTCCAGACTTACGTGCGTTCGTTTCAATATGACAAAGCCGCAACCGTCACGTTGGCCATCGTTGGACTGGTGCTGCTATCCGAGGCCCTGAACACCGCCTTGCAAAAGCGGTTTAGCTAACGCCTCTGACCTAAGCGACGGTTCGGTTTTCTCTGATGTCCAGTTAACTTGCACAAATTCAACCTGACGGCACCAGTCACAAGGCAGTTCAAACACACTGAAAATACGCGAAAAACACGGAGAACGGTAACCCGGAAACAAGATTTGCAGCATGATTCCGCTACCATTAAGCCGATCTAAAGTACAAGCCTGATTATTTTAGAGACTGGTGCTACTGATACTCAGAGAACTAGGGACCTTCTTCCAAACGAACGGAGTATACGATGGTCAATTGTATCGCGAAGCGGGCTTTTTGTTATGCCGGTCAGTTCGTATTAAGTCTTGTGACCATTGCTGGAATTGCGATTGCCGTTCCGTCGTCGACTTTTGCAAATACCCTTCTACACGAAATCAAAGAGGTCCCCGCCCCGACAGGGGCCAAGGAACTTTGCCAAAGATATCCGTGGGCTTGCGACCGATCCACCACTACCAGTTCCCTGGACACCGCAACCCAACTCAGGCTAGCGGCTGAAGTTAATCGCACGATAAATCGATCAGTGCGCGAGGTTTCCGACCAAAGCCAATTTGGTCGCAAAGAAGTCTGGACGTTACCAACGGCTCGCGGCGGCGATTGCGAGGATTTCGCACTTCTCAAGAAAAAAGAACTAATTCGCATTGGTCTTGCTCCATCCAGACTGTCAATCGCAACCGCCCTCGATCGGCGGCGGAACTCGCACGCCGTTTTGATCGTCCGAACAAAGAGTGGGGACTATGTGCTCGACAATCTGACCAATCAGATGAAACCATGGCAAGACACCGGGTATTCGTTTCTTCGTATGCAAGATCCCAACACGTCGTCTGGTTGGGCAATGGTCATGAGGGGCGGCGTCTTTCCACCTTAGACCCTCTCACAGAAACATCTTTGCCTATTGCTGTTACGTCAACAAATTCGGAGTTGGCGCGATGGTCAAAAACCGTTGACCCACACCGCGACTGGAATCTGTTGGTCTCCGCATTCAGGAGGCAGGTGGGTATGTCTATGACCGTGGCGATCATATGGCATTGTGTTTTTCTCCGTGCGAATGCGTTGCCGCAATTCGGGCTATCATTTTCCCGGACCGGAGGGCCCGAACGCGCGCATTCATCCAATGTCGGATCACAAAACGGTATAGCCAGCCTTGTACACGACCGAATTCCTGCGCGTGATCGGCATAAAAGGCGTCGGGCGTAACAAAGACGCCGAAATCCTGCACGATGCCGGCTTTTTGAATGTAAGTGTCTTCACCTTTCCAATTGACCTGAGGCGCACTCAGACACTCGGTGCCCACCCCATAGCCACACAAGCTTTCGGTCTTGGCAAAGGTCTGCTGCAGTACGCGCAGAAATATCTCGTCCAGAATGAACCCTTCGAGGTTCAACCATGACTCGTCGGCCTCAACTTCGACCCAGGAATGGACGATTTCTTGTGGAACCAATGGGTAGACAAGCTCAGGCACGATACCACGCTGCAGTTGCTTGTGGATTGTAAAACCGTGCAGGCGGCATCGAATACCCACACCGCGTAAAAGCGCCATCAAAAGCGTACCCTTGGTGTTGCATTGCCCATACCCATCGGCCAGTACATCCGAGGCGGCGATGTCATCGGCGCGGTTGTAGCCGAAGGCGATCTCATTTCGCACGAAGTCATAAATCGCGCCGATGCGATCTGTTTGCGGTAGGTCGCGCCAGCGACGATTGGCGATGAGCGCGGCAATGGGCCCAGCTTCAAAATCCAGTAGCGGCGTGGCCGTAAGAAGCGGGTCGTTGGCAGCCATAATATCTCTCCACGAATCGTTTGAGAGATGTTTAATTGCTCCAGTCACTGTAGGTTCAAGAAGTCTTTCATACGGTCTCGAGTTCGTCTTTCGACGTCAGGCGCCGATTTCTTCGTGGTTGGTCAGGCATTCGGAATGATCGCGTAATACTTCGAGAACACGGCATTCAGATGTGTTGCCGCCGCTGCATTCGTGCACCATGCGTTGAAGTTCGGTACGCAGTGCTTCGAGGCGGGCCATTCTTTGCTCGACCTGTTTGAGTTGCCGACGCGCGATGGAGTCTGCCTCTGCACAAGAACAACCCGGATTGTCACTCAAATCAAGGAGCTCACGGATCGCTTCCAGTGGAAAGCCTAACTGACGCGCATGTCGAATAAAGGAAAGGCGGTCGACTTCGGCATCGCCATAGCGCCGCTGCCCCCCTTCTGTTCGGCCAGGCTCCGGCATCAACCCGATCTGCTCGTAGTAGCGAACCGTCTGAACCTTTGTTCCAGTCTTTTTCCCAAGAGTACCGATTGTAAGCACATGAGTCTCCATTCAAAGGTACAGTGACTGTAGTTTTGAATGCGGCAACCGACAAGTGAAACGGCATAAATTCTCCGAACCCGTGACACCCCGCCGCAGATACCAAAACCGCCTTGAACCTCTAGCAGCTAGAGCATGTACATGCGCATTCAGATGCAAGAATCAAAAAGCAGGCAATTCGTATTGAAACTGACAAAGTTCCAGAAATACCTATGGGCTGTAGCGGGTATAGCAACGGCCGCGTTTGTCTATCTGCTGCTTTGGTCAGATTACAGCGCCAGCCAAAACCAAACCAGCGCCGCAGCTTTTAGCGCCAGGTTCGACTTGACCGATCATTCGGGCGTCACACGATCCGAAAAAGACTATGCCGGGCGTTGGATGCTGGTGTTTTTCGGATTCACCAACTGCCCGGACGTCTGCCCAACGACCCTGTCCGAGGTCGCGGCCGTCATGG
This sequence comes from Ruegeria sp. CDSB029, assembly GCF_059611125.1. Taxonomy (NCBI): domain Bacteria; kingdom Pseudomonadati; phylum Pseudomonadota; class Alphaproteobacteria; order Rhodobacterales; family Roseobacteraceae; genus Ruegeria; species Ruegeria sp. CDSB029. The sequence continues at coordinate 54,075 of NZ_JBXWOX010000020.1, read as the reverse complement.
ACGGTCTGGGAAACAAAGCGGAAGAGGTCCAACCTATCTTCATCTCCATCGACCCCGAGCGGGATACGCCTTCGGTCCTGGCCGAATATGTGCCGCTCTTTGATGCAGGCATTATTGGCCTGACCGGCACGCCTGAGCAAATCGCGCAAACCTCCGAGTCTTTCCCGATCTTCTACGAACGGGTCGAGGAGGCCTCGGCACCCGATGGGTACACAATGGGGCACACATCGCATTTGTTCTTGTTCGACACACAGGCAGATTTTGCCGAATCCTGGTCTTACGGCACACCCGCCGAAGACATTCTGGCGGATCTGAAACAGAAAATCTGACAACAATGACCCGATTGACCAAAGAAACCGCTCTCGGACTGGCCTGGATGCTGGCGCTGTTTTCATCGCTTGCCGTTTTGTTCATCGGCGAGGTGCTGGGACAAACGCCTTGCCTGCTCTGCTGGTTCCAGCGCGCCTTTATGTTCCCATTGGCCATCATTCTTGGGCTCGGCCTGTGGTGGCAAGACTGGCGCGTCGGTCGATACGGGGTCGCGCTGGCGATTGGCGGCGCGGGCATGGCCTTGTGGCACATGGGCCTTTACGTCGGTCTGATCCCAGAAAAAATACAGCCCTGCACCGCAACGGGACCGTCCTGTACGGATGCGAACCAATTGGTCTTTGGCACCCCAATCCCTCTGATGGCGCTTGTTGCGTTTGCGCTTATCGGCGTGCTGTCCGCCCTTTCACTCAAGGAGATACAAGAATGAACAGACGTGGTTTGATCCTGTCCGTTCTCGCGCTCGGTGCCGCCGGTTTTGGCGGCGGCGCGTGGTACGTGACCCAATCGAAGTCCGCAGGCGCTGCCGATTCAGTCGCGCCTGAAATTGCTGCAACACTCATCCGGCCGTATTCCCCGATACTTGGCCCGGAAGACGCCCCCGTGACCATTGTCGAGTTTTTCGATCCGGCCTGCGAAGCTTGTCGCGCATTTCATCCAATCGTGAAAGACATCATGGCACAACACGGCGACGCAGTGCGCGTCGTTATCCGTTACACCCCATTCCATGGCGAAGCGTCAGAAGAAGCGATCCGCGTACTGGAAACCGCGCGGATGCAGGACGTTTTCGAGCCGGTGATGGAAGCCGTATTGAGAGAACAACCCAGATGGGCCGCGCATGGCGCACCCGAACCGGGTTTGATCCTGCAGATTGCAGCATCGGCGGGTCTGGATGTCGACGCGGCAAAGACGCAGATGCGCGCGCCTCAGACAACGGGGCTACTTAATCAGGAACGTGCGGACGTTGCGGCTGTTGGCATACAGAAGACCCCCTCTTTCTTCGTCAATGGCAAGCCACTCGATCCGTTTGGTGAGGCCGAGTTGAGACGTCTGGTCGCGGCAGAAGTTGCAGCGGCGCAAAGTTAATCATGCGTGTGAGCAAAATCATGAAATTCCATCCGAAGAAGACCACACTGGCAAGCGCCTTTGCCGCTTTTGCCCTGAGCATCGGTCTTTCAGCGTCTGTTCTGGCAGAGGCCGACGAAATTGTTGTTGAAGACGCCTGGTCTCGCGCATCGATCGGAACCAACCGCCCGGGTGCGGCCTATATGACGATCCGCAACACCGGCGACGAGGCAGTCACAGTGACCGGCATCCGCACGGACCTTGCAGAGATGCCCGAAATTCATATGACCTCGACCAATGAACAAGGGGTCAGCTCTATGGCGCTGGCCGGGAATATCGAGATCGTCCCGGGTGCCTCGGTCGCACTGGAGCCCGGCGGATTGCACGCCATGCTGATGCGGCTCCAACGGCCGATGACCAAAGGCGAGAGTTTTGCGTTGACACTGATCTTTGCCGATGGCGAAGAGATGTCGGTCGAGGTGCCGATTTATGGAATAGCGGCGCGAGGGCCAGAAAACTGATGCAGCGCAGACGTCTGTTTCAGATGGGTGCGGCTGGTATCGGCGTGCTGGGTCTTACGCTTGTTGCGGGTTGGTGGCAGGTAGACGGCCCCGGTGCACCCGACCCTGATCCGCTGCGGCCGCTTTCCTTGTCGGCCATGGATTTCCGTATGACCGACCACGAAGGCAACACGGTAAACACGCGAACGCTTACCGGTCGCGCAAGCATGGTGTTTTTCGGCTTTACCTATTGCCCTGACGTCTGCCCGACCACGCTGTCTGATATCTCGGACTGGCTTGACGGGATGGGGGATGATGCCGAGCAGCTGAACGTCGTGTTCATCACCGTCGATCCCGCACGCGACACCGTCGACGCCATGGCCGACTATGTCAGCTATTTCCACCCGGCCATCCGCGGATGGGTCGGTCAGCCCGAACAAATCGCCAGAGCCGCCGCAGACTTCCGAGCGACATACGAGAAGGTCCCGACAGATGATGGTGATTACACGATGAACCACACCGCCAGCGTTTTCCTTTTCGACGCTGACGGCCAATTCGCCAGCACCATCGACTACCACGAGAAAAGGGATTTCGCGGTCCCCAAAATTCGCCGCGCAATGATTAGAGGAACGAAAGAAACGTCATGAAAGCAAAACATTTGGCAACTGCTGCCGGTGGTGTTTCGTTGGCAGTCGCTGCGGTCTTCGCTCTTACTCCAAAAGAACCTGCGATGCGGGCTCCTGTAGCAGCAAGTTTTCAGCCCCCGGAACACCCTGAGCTACCGCAACATGACGCGACGCCCACAATTGACGTGGCGGCCAGCCGTCTCGAGTCCTGGCCAGATATGAAACCACCTGTTGTCCCCGCAGTCGCATCAGCTGATGACCCCTTGCCGGCCATTGATCCACCTTTGAAAACCTGGTCACGCGAGATTGAGTCTGGCGAAACCCTTGATGCAGTTCTTGCCGAGGCCGGACTCGATGCGGCTGACCGCGCCGAGATCGCACTGGCGCTGGGAGCAGAATTCGACTTGCGTCGTCTGCGCCCAGGGCATTCGATCGCGCTTACCCGAACGCCCGATGGCCGCCCGCTGCGCATAACACTTGCGGTTGATGACGGTGTCCGCGTCGAGGCGGTCTTTGGCCAATCTCTGGCCACGCGGGTTGTGACCCCTGAGCCTGACACCGTAACGATCGCCGGAAAGACGATCATCGAAAGTTCGATTGCAGCTGCACTGGATGATGCAAACCTGCCTGCGCGATTTGCGGTGGATCTGGCCCAGATGCTGAGCGGTACGATCGATTTCCGACGCGAGCTCAGCGGCGGCGAAACGCTGCGCCTGCTCTGGCGCGAAAAACGTTTGGATGACCAAAGGATCGGCCAGCCGGACCTTGCCTTTGCGGCGCTGGAGATGGGTGAGACGCTCTACGAAGTGGTCTGGCCGGATGACAGCAGCGGACGCGCCACAATCTATGTTGATGGCGAGTTGCTTCGTGTGTTTGCACAACCTGTCGAAGGTGCACGTCTGAGCTCGGTGTTTGGCCGGCGCAAACATCCGATCTACGGCAACGTGCGGATGCATACCGGCGTCGATTTCGCCGCCGCGCGGGGCACTCCTGTGCATGCTACAGCGCCTGGTCGGGTATCCTATGTCGGGTGGCGCGGGGGATATGGCCGCGTGGTGGAAATCACGCACGGGTCGGATACGGTCACACGCTACACTCATCTCAGCTCGGTCACCGATGACCTGTCAAAAGGTCAACGCATAAAGGCTGGCGAAGTGATCGGACGCGTGGGATCGTCTGGAACTGCGACCGGGCCCAACATGCATTATGAGGTGCTGGTCGACGGACGACCAACCGATCCGCTTGCAGATGACCGCTTCGCTGAAATCACAGGTGACAAATCTGCGGACACTGCCGCGCAGGAACGGCTGACCGTCGCACGAGCCCAGCTTGAGGAGCATCTTTCGGAACGGGTTACGGACAGGCTCTGATCCATTCGACGTCCCCGCTCGGCAACACACCTCAAGTAACTTACCTTGCTATGTGTTGATGACGGCCGCGATCTTAATTCAGAACACGAAAACCGAGGAAACGAGGATTTGATATGATGGCAATTGCGGGCGCCTTGGGTGGTGCAATTTGGGGCGGCTTACTGGCCAAACGGAGAAACGGAAACCGTGTTGACATACTTCAATACGCAACAGGATACGGAATCGCATTTGGCCTGCTTGCCTTTTTCGCTTCGCTTGCCATTTTGCGTCTGGTTTCCTAGCGCAGCTCTTGCTGCTGCGGCGGGATGGAACGCCCCTTCAAGAAACCGCTTCGAAGTGTAGTGGCCTTTGCGGTTCACATCGTTGCCAGTATCTGGTGAAGCCCTATTTTGTTGAATTCTTTTGAGAGTTCACGCCTCTGTCAGGCAAGAATGTAGATGGGCGTTCCGTCGGGCACCATTGCGTAGACCTCTTCGATCTGGCGGTCTGTGACAGAGATGCACCCGGCGGTCCAGTCTCGCTTACCCATCGGATCAACGCCTCGTCGCGGGCCACCATGAATGAAGATGTCACCTCCTGGCGACTTACCCTGCGCCTCAGCGAAAGCGCGGTCTGCTTCATTCGGGTATGAGATACCAATGGACAAATGGAAAAGGCTGTCCGGATTTCGCCGGTCAATGACATAAGCGCCTTCAGGTGTTCGCCCGTCGCCTTCGAACTGCTTGTGTTCACTTGGCGCGAAGCCAAGGTCGACCGGATAGGTGCGCAACACTCCTTCTGCTCCATCCAGAACCAGCAATCGCTCCGACTTGTACAGGCGAAGCCGTGTGACTTCTGGCCCCGTGTATGAGCGGAACTTGTTCGCGCATCCCGACAGGAAAGCGGTCACGCCGCCCAAAAGGAAAAATCGTCTTGGAAATTTGCCAACCATCACTGCTCTATGCCTCTTTTTAGAGGTCTCCTATGTGGATCTGATACCACGAGGTCAGAACCCGATCAATGTCCATGCGCCACAGCGCGCTCCGCCAGAGGTTCGCTGACCCTTTGTCCTCCACGCGGCCCAGCCTTGTCTTCCTTTGCTCTCAGCAGGCGTAGTGCATTGGCCACAACCAGCAGTGAAACACCGACATCTGCCGCGATGGCACTCCACATTGAAGCCATACCTACACTCGTGAGGCCCGCGAACACAGCCTTCGTCGCAAGCGAGAAACCGATGTTCTGACGGATGATCGACATGGTCCGGCGCGAATGTCCGATGAGCCACGGCACCTTGCCGATATCATCCGTCATCAGCGCGATATCCGCCGTTTCGATCGCCGCGTCCGAGCCGACCGCCCCCATGGCGATGGCATAATGCGACCGCGCCATGGCCGGCGCGTCGTTCACGCCGTCGCCGATCATGGCCACCATCTCGTGACGCTCGGCCAGTTCCTCGATTGCCGTCACCTTGTCGTCGGGCAACAGTTCGGCGCGCACCTCGTCGATGCCAACCTCGGCGGCCACAGCCCGCGCTGTGCGCTCGTTGTCGCCTGTCAGCATGACAATCGTTTTCACGCCCTGCGCGTGCAGCTTTGCCACAACATGTTTGGCGTCAGGCCGAATACGGTCGCGCACTTCTAGAACACCTGTGACCACGGTCTCGTCACCGACAACCACAAGCGTACTGCCCGCGCCTTCGATCTGGTTACGCAGACCGGTCGGGATGGCATCACCAAATCCCTTCTCGGTGGCAAAACGATCCGAGCCCAGCCAAACCGAGCGGCCCTCGGCACGGCCTTCCAGACCCCGGCCCGGCACTGTGCGAGTATCTTCCGCGGCGGAAATCGCGATGCCCTCGGCCTCGGCCCGTGTCAGGATGGCACGCGCCAGCGGGTGCGAGGATCGCACCTCAAGGCAGGCCGCGCTTGCCAGCAGATCCTGTACGGATGCGCCGCCGAGGGGATGAACAAGCGCCACTTCAGGCTCGCCCATGGTGATCGTTCCGGTCTTGTCCATGGCCAGCGCCGTGGTGCGGCCTGGGGCCTCGATGTAGGCACCGCCTTTGATCAGCACTCCGGCCCGCGCCGATGCGGTCAGTGCCGCGACGATGGAAACCGGCGTTGAGATCACCAGCGCGCAGGGGCAGGCAATGACCAGAAGAACCAGCGCGTTATAGATCCAGAAGCCCCAAGGTGCACCAAAGGCAAGCGGCGGAATAAGAGCGATGGCAACCGCGACGATCATCACGATCGGCGTATAGATACGGGCGAATTTGGTCACCCATTGTTCAACCGGCGCACGCCGGGCATGGGCATCACCGACCATGCGGATGATCTTGGCCAGAACAGTGTCCGACGCCGTCTTTGAGGCGCGCACCATAAGGGTCCCTTCGCCGTTGATAGTACCGGCATAGACTTCGTCGCCCTGTTCCTTGGGCACCAGGGCGCTTTCACCGGTGATCGGTGCCTGATCGACGGCGCCAGCACCGTCTATGACCTCTCCGTCCAGCGGAATGCGGTCGCCCCCGCGCACGATGAAACTGTCGCCGACAACCACTTCGGCCGCCGGAACCACCTCTTCCCGACCGTCCGGTCGCAGCACCAGCGCCGTCGGTGGTGCAAGATCAAGCAGCGCCGAGACAGCATTACGCGCGCGCCCGACACTCCAGCTTTCCAGATAGAGAGAGAGCGAAAAGAAGAAGGCAACGGTTGCGGCCTCGAAAAACTCGCCCAAACCGATTGCGCCGCAGACGGCAACAACCATCAGCAGGTTCATGTCAGGCGAAAGCCGCCGTGCCGAGGACCAGGCCTTGGGGGCCACCAGCCAGACGCCAAACAGGATTGCAACGGCGAACAACGCCGCCTCAGGCAAGGGCATCTGCACGTCGCCATGTCCTGAAAACAACCCGAGCGCACCACCCATTCCGGTTTCGACCAGATGCCACAGGAAACCAGCCGCCCAGAACCCACCACTGAGCATGGTGAAACGTCGCTGCCGCGCGATATGCGCCGCCTGATCTTCGGCGGCATTCTCATCGTCCCAGGGCTTGGCACTCATCCCGGTGCTGGCGACCAACTGCTCGATCTCGTCATCAGAGATTCTTGCTGCAGTTTCAAGTAACGTCATCCGTCCGTTGATCACATCGAACGCGATATGGTCTGTTCCACCGACCTTCGGTCCGACGACCCGGTTCAGGATCGCCACCTCTTCGGCGCAGTCGAGACCCGAGACCTGAAAGCTTCGGCCATTGACGGGAGCTGGCACGGACGGCGCCACATCTGCACTGGCTCCGCCACCACAGCAATGTTGGCCTTGTTTGGCATCATGATCACGATTGTGATCGTGGCTATGGCTGTCGGACGGCATGAAAATACCTCAAGATTCTCCGTGGTCAGAAACAGATAGTCCCTACAGCAACTAGAGCTTCAAGGCCAAATTCTCGGTAATTTCCAAAATGTGTGCTGTCTCGTAGAACATGCCGACGCCATTGCAGCTTGCGGGCCATCAACGCCGGTGCGACCTTTCCGGCAACGAATCGAAATATTGGTCGGAAAAAGCTACATGCAGAACAAAAAGATTTTAGCTGTCGTTGCAGCGCTGTCCGTCACCGCCGGGTGTTCCTCACAGTTTGATGCGGAAAACCAGATTGGAAACCTGCCGGATTCCGTTGTGGCCCTTGCTGCTCCGGGGCAGAACTTGGCGACTGCACGCCTTGTTCCACAAGACAATTGTTATTGGTATGCGCATAGCGGGCCGGTCGAGACTACCCTGGTACCGTTGCGCGCTACAAATGGCGGCCCGATCTGTGTCGCACGCGAAGCGTGACAATCGGGCGGTCGCCAATTCGCTTTCGGTGGCCATTACGTTTGTGCGGTAACGCTGTCCTCGGCTGAGTATAGATATGCGGTCGAGCCGACTTTGACGTTCGGATAAAGATCGTTGATATGCGCCATGATCATGCGGACGCAGCCAGAGCTTGCACGTCCGCCAATGCTTCTGGGCTGCGGTGTGCCATGGATTCTTAAATAAGTATCACGGTCGCCAACGAACAGGTAAAACGCCCGGGATCCCAATGCATTGGTCGGCCCGGGTTCCATCCCATTCCTGAATTCCGCGTATTCCGGATTGCGCTCGATCATGGACGCTGTTGGGGTCCAATGCGGCCATTCAACCTTGCGCCGGATCGTATACGTTCCCGGCTCGTACAGATTGCCACGCGCAATGGCGACGCCATAACGCATCGCCGTGTCGCCCTCTTCGATATGATAGAGGTAGCGCGCCACCGCATCGACATGAATATCACCAGGCACCAGGCCATCATTCGCAGTGACCCGCCGCGGCAGAAAACGTTCGTGTACACCCCAAGGATTTGTAGTGGCGGCATTATATCCAGGCGGTGTGACCTGGGCGTCCCAAGCGGACTTTTGCGAACCCGTTGGCCAAGTCTTAGCCAACAGCGGGCTAGATACCGACGCTGAAAACAGCGCAATGGTTGTTTGTATGAAATGGCGTCTCGTCAGCATGGTCCCGGTCCAATTCTTCAATCATGTCTGCCGGTTCAACGGTCCAGCGATCAAAGGATATCCATAATGCCTCTAGCAGCTAGAGCTTCAAGTGGTTTCCGGTAACGTTTTGGACATCAGCACCATTTTTGAGCTAGCTTGTGACCTTTGTGCCGGCGTCACGGTAACCCTGGAAGATTCGCTGCTCTCGTTGACAGAATTGAGTGTTTTTTCACTAGGTCGTGCTAGCGCCATCGCGAACTTATGCTGCAGGGTAACTGGCAAACACCTCTGTGGTTCCATCCTTGTGGATCAGGAAGACGTCAAAGGCTTCGCGTTCGCTTGCCGGTCCCATGCCCGGCGAGCCGAAAGGCATACCCGGAACCGACAGTCCGACAGCATCCGGGCGTTCGCCCACCAGGCGTCGAATGTCATCGGGTGGGACATGCCCTTCGATCATGTAGCCCTCTATGCGACCCGTGTGGCATGACATCATGCCCTCCGGAATTCCATTGGCGGATTTGTAAGCGTTCAAGGCCTCCCATGCGCTGTTTTCCACGCTTACTTCAAAACCTTCCGCTTGCATGATTTTGATCCAAGAGGCGCAGCACCCGCAATTCGGATCCTTCAGGACATGGATTGACGAACTGGATTTTGCGAAGGCAGGAAGCGCCGCAACCGCTGCTACTCCGTACAACACGGCTCGGCGGCTCAGATTACTCATCGTCATATTTCCCTCCAAGGAAATGTTACCTTGACCCGCTACGAAAGCGCGCCGATTATGTTGTCGCTAAGGTTTGAACACTGACGACAGGCCTTTTGCCTCACTTGAGATCGACACATTCGTCACCTATGGATTCTATCTGATGTTGCATTCTTGGTGATGTCGGGATTTGCCGCAATGATCTTGGTCAATTTCTATAGCGAACGAGACGCCCTGGTCTAAATATTGCCACCGCGTCCGGTGTTCAATGTCCGGCTCAGTAATTTTTGGTTTTGCAGACGACATCAACGCCGAAGGTGATCCAACAGATACCTTGCGCTTATTTCGGAATACTGCGCTCGATAGCCCCCACGATTGAACAGTGCTGAATTCCACCTCGCCCGGGACACGCCGCGATCAGCTCATCCAGATTGTTCTTCAATCTCGCAAGCCCGTCGATCCGCTCCTGAATTTCGTCTCGCTTTCTGCGCGCTCTGGCCTGTATCGCAACGCATTCGGTATTTGGCGCCGTGCGCAATTCTAGAAGTTCCGCAATTTCGGCAAGCGAAAATCCGAGTTTCTTGGCGCCAGATATGAATTTCAGCCGCCAAAGCGTGTTGCCGCTATAGTCCCGCACTCCGCCGTCAAGCGGGCGCGGCGGTTGAGGGACAAGACCCTTCCTCTCGTAAAATCGGATTGTCTCGACACCAATCCCAGCCTCGCGCGCGGCCTGACCGATCCTGAGTGGTTGCATCTCGTTTTTTCTCCGTCACCGCTACCTTGACACCGTATCATGATACGGAGGTTAAAACATTGGAGTCCCGGGCTGTTGCGAGGATGTTATATGCGGACCTTCCTGAAACGGTGGCTGTTGCCAGTATTTGGCTCCACGTTGGCGCTCTATCTGGTGTTTGCGCTCTACGGCAGCCTCGATTTTGTGCTGTTCGTGCAGGGCTTGCGCGAAGCCAACATTTCTTGGATCGCCATTCTTGCCGCCACCATCCTGCTGGAGCAGTTGTTGAGCGGCTGGAAGTGGCGGCAGATTCTGTTCGACGTGAAACCGGTCGGCACCCTGCGCCTGACCGGGGCGCTTCTGGCTGGTTATGGCGCAAATGTTCTTGTCCCGCTCGGGATCAGCCCGCTGGTTCGGGCTTGGCTGGTTGCCCGGCTCGACCAATTGAAGATGGCTACCGTGCTGACAACCGCAGTCATCGCCCGGTTCCTCGACGGCGTCATTTTCGCCCTTTTTGCCGGAGCGGTGGCCGCCGCCGGCCAGATTCCGCAGATCGAGGGTGAACTGCGGCTGGGATTGAGCGTCGCGGGCCTGTTGAACCTGATGCTTTTCGGCGCCCTGCTTTGGGTTCTGTTCCGGTTCCGCGCGTTGCTTCTGAGCGAAGACCCTCTGGTCTGCCGCCTCTTCGACTGGGCTGCCGCCCGCATTGGGGCCGATGGCGCGTATCTGCGCGCCGCGCTCGGTGAAGGGATCGTCTGGCCGCGGGCACGGGCCCGCCGTATCGCCGCCATCATCGCGGCCATTGCGGGCAAGCTGGTGGCGACAACCCATTTCCTGTGGGCCGGGCTGGCGGTTGGCGTGGTGCTGAACGTGTGGGACTACTTGTTCCTGATGGTGTTTGCCGGGTTCGCCATGGTTCTGGGCCGTTTCGTGCGCATTCCGGCGAGCTTTGTCTTCGGGGCGGGGTTTGCGCTAAAGGCGCTCGGCGTTCCGGACGAGACCGCCCTTCTGATGATCCTGTTCAACTATGTGCTGACGATCCTTCTGGTGGTCGGGATCGGCCTGACGGTGTTGTGGCAGAGCGGCATCGACATCCGCCGCGCCCGGGCGGAGGCAGAGGCGGCGAATGGCAAGGCGTAACCCCGAAGACACGAGATTTTGGCGCATCGCCGGTGCCGGGGCGTTGTTTCAGGGCGGGTCGGCGGCGGTGGACAGCGCAACGGTGGTCGCCAGTCTGGTGCATATGCTGACCGGCAGTGCGTTGGCCGTGGGCTACGCCAGCGCGGTCCTGCGTCTTGGTTGGCTGCTGCCCCAGATTGCGGTGGGCTATCTCGCCGAGCATACCGAACGGCGCATGCCGTTCTACGCTTTTGGTGCATATGGACGGGCGATCACCGCAGCGATGATCGGTATGCTTCTGTGGTGGGGGGCGGACTGGCCACAGATCGATTGGCCTTCGGTTCCGCTGGTGTTCGGAATGCTGGCACTGTGGACGATCTACGCCTTTGTCAGCGGCGTGGTTGCGGTGCCCTACAACGACATCGTTGGCCGGGCAATCCCGTCCGGGCGCCGCAGCCGGATGTTGGCTTGGCGCTTTTTCGGTGGCGGCGTTCTGGCGATTATTGTGGCGGGTGTCCTGCGCCTCGCGCTCGACGTGATGCCGCCGCTCAGAGCCTATGCGCTGATCTTCGGTCTTGGTGCGGTGCTGATGATCGCCTCCGCAACGCTATTCGTCGCCGCGGGCGAGCCCGCAATTGCGGCAAGGGCGTCAAGAGACGGTCCGGCCAACCTACCCAGTTTCCTGCGCGAAGGGATCTCGACGCTGCAGCAAGACCGCCGGTTCCGGCTGTTCCTGATCTTCCAATGGCTCGGCGCGGCGACTCTTATGGCGTTGCCGTTCTATGTCGTGGCCGCCGGACGTGGCGGTCTTGGCGCGGCAGATGTTGGAACGTTGCTGGCGGCTCAAACCCTCGGCGCGCTGGTTTCGAATCCGGTCTGGGGCCGTATTGGGGACCGAGCAGGTAAATTGCGCCTGCTGCGGATTGTGGCGCTGGTGCGCATCGGGCCGCCAACTCTGGTGTTGCTGCTGGTGAGCATGCATGCTGGCTTGGCCGGTTTCGCGCTGCTGTTCTTTCTGATCGGCGCCATGATGAACGGAGTGACCATCGGCTATCTCGGCTACCTGCTGGAGATCTCGCCCGACGACCGCCGTCCGTCCTATTCCGCGTGGTTCAACAGCTTTACGGCCCCAGCGGCGCTGGCGCCGCTTATGGGTGGCGCGGTAGTCAGCATGATCGCTATCGAAGCCGTGTTTATCATCGCGATCCTTACTGCTCTCGGGCAAATTGTCATTTTGGAGCGGCTGTCACGAAGTTAGGCCACCTTTTGTGATCAAATTGGCTATCCAATTTTTATGAGCGTGTCGTTAACGAACTGATACGGTGGCACATCGAGGTTTCGAGGTGCCGGGCCTTTTCTGATCCGGCCCGAAGTGTCGTAGTGCGACCCGTGGCATGGGCAAAACCAGCCATCCCAGTTGCCGGTCGGGTCACTACCGCCCTGCCCCAGCGGAATGCAGCCCAGATGGGTGCACACGCCGATCATGACCAACCATTCCGGACGTTGAACCCGTTCGGCGTCCGGCTCCGGGTCGATCATCGGCGCATTGTCATCTGCACGTGCCAACGCGATCCGCTCCTCAGAACGATGGTCGATGAAGACCGGCTTGCCCTTCCATTTAAGCGTGATCCGGCTGCCTGGCTCGACCCCTTCGAGGTCGACGTTCACCACCGCCAGAGCCGACACGTCGGCGCTTGGATTCATGCTGTTGATCAAAGGCCAGATGGCAGCACCAGTGGCGACGATTGCTGCACTTCCAGTCACGAAATACAGAAAGTCGCGGCGGGTCGCGGGCTCTTGGTGTTGGAGATTTGCTGAATTGTCAGGCATGACTTTTCTCCTTTACGGATGCGGGTCTACACTCTCCGACCGGCAATGGCACAGTTGGGCAGATCAGTCGTGATGGTCCTCCTCAACCTGGTGATGCATCATCGATTGGACGGAATAGGGGATGTCCTGCAACGAGAACTTCTCCTGTTCCTTGGCGTCGTGGACAAAGGCGATGATGTCGGCCAGTTCCTGTCCGGTCAGTTCGATTTGGGCGCCAAGCTCCGCTTCCTGCAGCTCGACCATAGCGGCGGCGCCTCGCCACATACGGGCGGCGAACTCGAATGGATTCATGATTTCGTCCATCGTCGAGGCGTCAAGCATCGGAGCGTGTGCGCCTCCGAAGCCGTTGATCGAATGGCAAACGATGTAGCCTTTGACCGCAAACAGCCGCCTCCCCCTTTCGGCATTCATCTCGGGCATCATCAGTCCCTCGGTCATTTGCTCCGTCATCTGCATATGCTGCCGGTCGTCTTGGGACGCATCGACGGGCGCCAGCCCGAGTGTCGTGATTAGCACCATTGCAGGGATTGTCCTGGCAAGCATGGCAACCTCCTTTCAGTTATGTGGTTTCCGGTGTCCTCTCTCCTCATCCAGACCTGTTTGAAGCGTGGGTCTCGGGTTGCGGCGATCCAACAGCCAGCCATCAAACGGGCCAGCCGAAAGGCCGTCAGGACCCGCTGCCTCCACCCCCGTGTCCGCCATGACCGCGATGCATCAGGAAATGCATGCCCAGGCAAACCAGCAGGAACAACACCGGGGATCCAAGCAGCGGATAGAGCGTTTCGCGATATTCCCAGCCCAGAACCCCGGCCCCGACGGCAAGGGCCACGGCAAGCGGCAACCATTTGCGCCGGGTGGTCTCGGGACGAGCTTCCTGTTCCGAGGTTCGGTCCTGTGTCACATCGTTCATGTCTGTCTCCTCTGCCTGTTGCGGCGGGTTCGCGGGGTGGTCCGGCACGGCCGCCGACCGATCCAGTCCTTTTTTGTCAAGGGGTTGAAAAGTCATAACTAAATTGCCTCCTGTGTGTTTATCCAGCGTTTCAAAAAGGCGCGTTCATAGGCGAAGACCAGGGCGATCCCCGCAACCGCGTAGATCACGATCATCGGGTCCGACCGCAGTTTCAGGGTGGTGAAGGCCGCCAGCACCACGGCGTCCAGCGCCAGGGCGGTCAACAGAACCCATGAGCGGACGGCGATCTGGCCGCGCAGGTTTCGCCATACGCCCCAGTGCACTGCCATATCCATCACCAGATAGAAAAACGCACCCAGCGAGGCGATGCGCGACAGGTCGAACAGCACGGTCAGAAGCCCGGCGATGACGACGGTGTAGATCAGCGTGTGCGACTGGATGGTTCCTGACATACCGAAATGGCTGTGCGGGATCATCTTCATGTCGGTCAGCATCGCAAGCATCCGCGACACTGCAAAAACGCTCGCAATGATGCCCGAGGCTGTCGCCACCATCGCCAGCGCCACGGTCAGGTAGAACCCGCCCTGCCCCAGCACCGGCCCGGCAGCCTCGGCCAGCGCATAATCCTGCGCCGCGCGGATCCGCTCGGGCGGCAAGCTCGCGCCGACGGCAAAGGCGACCAGCAGGTAGACCACCGCGCATATTGCGATTGAGATCATGATGGTGCGCCCGACATTGCGATGCGGGTCCACGATCTCGGCACCGCTGTTGGTGATGGTGGTGAAGCCCTTGAACGCCAGGATCGACAGGGCCACCGATGCGACAAATCCCAGCGGCGCGGCCGGTTCCGAGCCGTTTGCCTGCCAGCCTCCGCCGGTGGCCCACAGCGCGGCAATGCCGAAAACCGCGATCCCACCGATCTTGAACGCCGACATGATGATCGACCACAGCCCGACCGACCGGTTGCCCGATTTGTTGATCGCGTAGGCAAAGACGATCAGCGCCACGCCAATCAATGGCACCAGTGGCCCGCCCTCGATGTCGAAGGGTCTTAGCGCGTAGGTGGCAAAGGTGCGGGCGACAAGGCTTTCGTTGATGACCATCGACAGCGCCATCAGCAGCGAGGCCGCCGCCGCAACGGCCCCCGTCCCGTAGGCCTTGGTCAGGATCATGGCAATGCCACCGGACGAGGGCCAGGCATTCGACATGGCGATGTAGGTATAGGCGCTGAAGGCCGTCACGATGGCCCCGGCGACGAAGGACAGCGGGAACCATGGGCCCGCGAGCCCGGCAATTTGACCCGTCAGCGCAAAGATCCCCGCGCCAATCATCACGCCGGTGCCCATCGCCACCGCACCGGACAACGAAATCGAACCGGCCTCAAGGCTCCTGTTCTTGCCGTGTGTCGTATGGCGTTCGGTCATCCTGCCACCTCTTCATTTGGTGCGCTGGACACCGGCTCGGCGCCGGATTCGCTTTCCAGTCGAGCTTCGGGCCATGCGATGCGAATGGCGCCAACTGCTTCGTCCAGCCTCAGAACATCGGCCGCAGTAAGGATTTTCGCGCCGGGTAAGGTGTAGATTCGAGCAGCAAGGGTTGTGGCTGTGATAACGGCCGCTGTGGCGGCGGTCTGATCCCCGGTAACAAAGCGCAGCACGCCGGTATTCTGGCCTTTGCCGTCAAAGCCGCGCACGATTACGCGCGTCGAGGCAGGTCCGAATGCCGGCATGCGTAGCAGGCCACGGGCAATCCTGTCTGCATTACTGGAAAGGATACTGCCTGCCCCCCACCGCAATAGCCGGGCTAAGGCGGCCGTGACCCAGGGCGGGTCCAGTGCCAGATAGCTCAGCACGGTCGTGCAGGGACCGGGCAGTTCTCGAGTAAGCACGAACTGTTCGACAAACGGAAAATTCACGGCGATCCGGTCGGGCGATCCAGTGTGAAATGGAAAACAGCCGCGCAGCTGTCCGGGACGCAGAGCCCGTGTCCCTGCGTCGATGACGGTCTCGTAGGACAGGTTGAGGTTGCGAAAGAACCACTCAGTCGCGGCACGGCCAGCATGCTTTCCCAACCCCAGCTCAACCGCGATTTCCATACGCCGTGTTTTCGGGTTCCCGGCGGCCAAACTGTGGGCCATCATGTTGGTTAGCCCAGGCGCCAAGCCTGCGCAGTCCACCAGGTAGCCCGGGCCGACAGCCTCACTTGCAGCGCGGCGCAAGGATCGCACATAGGCCAGGCTTGCGGAACTGTCGATGAAGATCGCGCCGCATCTGACGGCTGCAGTCACAAAGGACGCGGGCGTCCGCTCCGTAAGGTTTATCACGCGGTCTCCCATGCCAAACGGCAGAGCGACGTCCGGTTGACTCAGGTCCAGTTGCATGTGGTGCAGCCATTCGGCTCGCACGCTCTTCGCTGGAGTATGGCGGGATACGACCGTGACCCCAACGGCTTGATTTTGGGGTAGCAGCCGGATCACCTGACGACCCACAGCGCCAGTGCCACCCAAGATCCAAAGGCGGGTTTTGTCGGGCGACATGTTCCGAAATGCGTTCATATCTTCACTCCTCGTAGCCTGAGAGAGTTCAGAACCACCGAGATCGACGAAGCGCTCATGGCGAAGGCCGCGAACATCGGGCTGATCAGGATACCGAAGAACGGGAACAACACGCCCGCCGCCACAGGCACGCCCGAGGCGTTGTAAATGAGCGCGAAGAACAGGTTTTGGCGAATGTTGCGCATTGTGGCGCGGGCCAGCTTGCGTGCGCGCACGATGCCGTCGAGGTTTCCCTTGACCAGCGTGAAGCCCGCGCTTTCGATCGCCACGTCGGCACCGGTGCCCATGGCGATGCCAACGTCGGCCTGCGCGAGTGCCGGCGCGTCGTTAACCCCATCGCCCGCCATCGCCACCTTGGCGCCGCTGTCCTGAAGCTCTCGGACGATGCGCGCCTTGTCCTCGGGCAGAACGTCGGCGCGGATCTCGTCGATGCCCAACCGTCCGGCAACAGCCTGGGCAGTGCGTTCATTGTCGCCAGTGGCCATAATGATGCGGAACCCCAAATCGTGCAGAGCCTGCAGCGCAGCGGGGGTCGTTTCTTTCACCGGGTCGGCTACGCTGACCAAGCCCGCCACCGCCCCGTCCAGCACGACGAACATCACTGTTTCTCCCTCGTCGCGGCGTATATCGGCTTTGGCGGTCAGATCTGCCGCCTCCAGCCCGAGATCCGTCACAAACTTCAGATTGCCAAGCGCGACGGGCCGGCCATCTACCGTGCCCTTCACCCCTTTACCGGTCACGGCTTCGAAATCACTGGCATCCGATAGCGCCACTCCGCGCTCCTTGGCGCCCTCGACGATCGCCTCGGCCAAAGGGTGCTCCGAGCCCTTCTCAAGTGTCGCGGCCAGGCGCAGCACCTCGGTCTCGTCATGGTCGGGCTCGGGCAGCACGGCGACAAGACGCGGCTTGCCCATCGTCAGCGTTCCGGTCTTGTCGACGATCAACGTGTCAACCTTCTCGAACCGTTCCAGGGCTTCGGCGTTTTTGATCAGAACCCCGGCTTGGGCACCGCGCCCGGTGGCGGTCATGATCGACATCGGCGTGGCCAGACCCAAGGCGCAAGGACAGGCGATGATCAGCACGGCCACCGCGGAAACCAGCGCGTAGGACAGCGATGGTGCAGGTCCCCAGATCGACCAGCCGATGAAGGCCAGCAGCGCAACGCCAATCACCGCTGGCACAAACATGCCCGCGACCATGTCGGCGTATTTCTGGATTGGGGCGCGGGACCGTTGTGCGTTTGCCACCATCTCAACGATCTGGCTCAGCATCGTGTCGGCGCCCACTCGCGTTGCCTGCATCACCAGACTGCCGGTGCCATTGATAGTGGCACCGGTAAGAGCTTCGCCTGCAACCTTCTCTACGGGCACCGGTTCACCCGAGATCATGCTTTCATCAACCGAAGAGCGCCCTTCCATGACCACACCGTCCACCGGCACTTTGTCACCGGGGCGCACACGCAACCGGTCGCCCACCTGCACGTCTTCCAGCGGGATTTCTTCTTCACGACCATCAGCGTGGATGATCCGGGCGCTCTTGGCTGCCATGTCCAGGAGCGCCCGGATTGCCTTACCGGTGCCTTCGCGGGCACGCAGTTCCATTATTTGCCCCAGCAGAACCAGCGCAACTATCACTGCCGCTGCCTCGAAATAGACGCCGACATGACCTTCGGCGTCACGAAATCCGTCGGGGAAGATGCCCGGTGCCAGCACCGCCACTACGCTGAACAGCCAAGCCGCCGCCACACCCATACCTATGAGCGAAAACATGTTGAGGTTCATGGTTCGGAACGACGTCCAGCCTCGCTCAAGAAATGGCCATCCGCACCACAGCACCACTGGCGTGCCCAAAACCAGTTCGATCCACAACGTCGCGCGTTCGCCGAAGATTTCGCGGACGCCAGGGATTCCGACAAATGGCCCCATCGTAAAGACAAGAAGCGGCAACGTCAGGACGCCGCCAACCCAGAAGCGCCGGGTGAAGTCCACCAATTCCGGGTTGGGGGCGTCATCGGTCACACTTGCCGTTTCAAGCTCCAACCCCATGCCGCAGATCGGGCACGAACCCGATTCCGCTTGGCGCACCTGGGGGTGCATCGGGCAAGTATAGACCGGCCCGGAATAATCCGTTGGCACAGTGTCATACTGCTTCCTTGCTGTATCTAACTCGCCGGTTGACGAGTTGGGCGAGACAAGGGTGTGAGACGCCGTTTCTTCGGTAACAAGGTTCATTCCGCATTTGGGGCAATTCCCTGGCCCAAACTGGCGCACCTCAGGATGCATCGGGCAGACATAGGCGACTTGCGTCGCAACGCTTGCTTGGGTCATGTGATCCTGGTCGTCGTTCATAGTCTTCCCCTTCGGTTATGGAGTAGGTCGGGTGTTCAATTTCGGGTCCGGCGCTACAGGCGGGATTACGGCAAGGCCACCATCTGGTGCCCCTCTCCATGAATGGTGATTACGTCCGAAGCCGTTAGGGTGGCCTGATCGACAACCCAGACTTTCGGCTCCGACCTGCTCGAAACCATCAGTTTTCCCGAATTCGGGATGGTGGTCAGGTGATAGGGCTTGGGTGACAGGGCGGCCTCGCGCTGTTTCCCGGTGGCCAGGTCGATCGACACCAGCCGGTCAGTGCCCTTGCCGGCGACAAACAGAACCCCCTCGCGGTCGGACAGGCCGATGCCGTGCACCTCGCCGCCAATGTCATACGCGTCGGTGACTTCGCCGCTGCTCAGATCCACGCGATGGGCCTTGCCACCGTCGCTGTCGGCAACAAAGGCAACCGCCCCGTTGGCACTCAGCACCAGGTGTTCAGGCCCTTCGCCCACGCGAATGTTGCGAATGAGGTAACCATTTTTGGCGTCCACTTCGCTCAGCGTGCCGTTGCCGGTGTTTGTCACATATACGTTGCCGCCTTCAGGTCCGAAGACTGCATAGTTCGGCATTGGCCCGGTCTGGACAAATTTGCGGTAGGTCAGCGTTTCGAGGTCGATGATGGAAATGCCATCGCCGGCCGGGTGAGTCACCACCGCAAGCCGCCCGTTGGGTGACACAGCAGTGTGATGCACAGCCCCCGGAACCTCGATCTGCTGCACAACATCGCGTGTTTTGGCATCCAGGATCGTCACGAGGCTCAGCCCTACGTCTTCAGGTAGTGCCGTCTTGTCGCGCTTGGCGTGATGGGCGGCGTGATCTTCCTCGGATATGCCCTTGGGTTTTGCCGTTGCAGCGGCCTTGTCCCGATCAATCTCGGTGAAGCTGCCAGCGACCAGGTATTTTGCGCCAGGTGCGCCGCCCAACCCATGGATCGCCTCGAAACCCGACAGTCGGCCGAGGACCTCTCCGGTTTCAGGCTCGATCATCAGGATGGAATTGGCGCTTCCCTCGGGGATGAACACGGTGCCGGCCAGGGCAATCGACGGTGCGGACAGGGCCAGTGCGGACAGGGTTGCCGCCAGTTTGAGCTGGATCATTTGGGTTTCCTCTCGTTGTGTTGGATGCGAACCTTGGCGGGAACGTGCAGAAAGATCCGGTAGATCACCATCATCAGGAACGGTGTCAGGATCAGTGTCAGAGTGAGGGCCATCATGGCCATTTCCTTTCTGTTAGTGGTGTTGGTTTCCGATCCGCGAAGATAGGTCAGGCGCGGGCCGTTGTGGCGTTGAAGAGCCCACCGAAGAGCAATGCTGCATACCAGCCGTAGAAAAATGCCCACACCAGCCCGAGCAGGAATGATCGCCAATTGAGCCAGGTCATGCCCGGCATTAGGCCAATCCAGACCTCATACATGGCGTAGCCCGGGAAAATCAGGTCGAAGCCCACGCACAGGACATAGGTAACAGTCAAAAACAGGCTAAGAGTCCAGCCAAGCGCAATCACCGGGAGCTGCGGATGCGGGCCAGAGGCCTGCGTTCCTGAATCTGGGCGACCCATCACGTAGGGACCACATGTCAGGCGCAGCACCGCCAATAGCAGAGCTGCTGTAACGAGGAAGTAGAGGAAGGCAAACATCGGGATTTCCCTGAACTGGAGGGGCCGCGATCTGCGGCATCGACGCAGCCCCGGATTGGCGGGGCCCGTCGGCGACTCGGTTCAGGAATGGTTGGGTGGGTGCGGAAGTGGGGGGGCCAGAACACCCGGAAGATATTTGCGATGATCGGGGTAAACCGCCGAGGCAAGATGCACCACCGGCATTTTGGCCGGGTCTACAAGTGCCAAGGCGTAGCATCCCGGATGGATCGAACAGTCAATATCCGCGCCCTGATCCTCGACGTCAGGCTGATCCGGTCCATGTTCGACCAGCTCAGCAAAGGCATCTGGTAGCGCAAGTTCGTGCGCAGCGTGCGTCGGAACCGCGGTGACCAGCATCGATATGACAAGGACACACATTAGCATAGCGCGCAACTGGCCTGCGGCCCGAACCGCCCTTGCCAATGTTGATATCCATGTTGCGCGCGTCACCGATGGTTTCCTCGCTTTTTACCAGTTTAGCGGAGCCCTGTTCATCCGCGTTGATCTTGCTCAAATCCTGGATCAGGGCGCCTGCCCCGCCTATTTTGCTTCCAAGCCAGCCAGAGCAAGGGGACTCCGGTCACCAAACCCAGCCCGAAAACGGCCAAGCTGGCGCCGCCGGAATCGGCCCCGGCAATCTTGCCGCCCAGATGGGCCAGAACGAAACTGGCTGGCAGGATTCCAGCGAATGTTGCCAAGGCGAAGCGCCAGAAACACAGACGGGTCAGTCCGGCAGCATAACTCATCACGTCGAAGGACACGAACGGCATCAGGCGGCTGGCGAATACGGTCATCATCAACACGTTCTGCGACCCCATCAATCCCATGTCCAAACGGTTTCCGAACCTCTTGCGCAGGGCGTCATGCCCCAATTTTCGCGCGATCAGAAAGGCCAGAAGCGCACCCAATTCCGCCCCGGCGGCCACCAGCGCGGCGCCCAGGATGTGCCCATAGGCCGCGCCAGCGACAACGGCGATTGGGGCGCTCGGGATCGGGCTCGCGACGACTGCCGTAGTCATGAATCCGATAATCAGTAGCGGCCCAAATGGGCCGGCTCGCTCCACCCAGGTCTCAATAGTTTCGCGTGAGGGCCAGGTAGCGGCCGTCCCGGAAATCCATATCCAAACCATCGCAACCAACACTGCGACCGCAGTGACGATCAGAACCAGATGCAAAGAGTGTCGTGTTCTTTCCAGAGCCCGCCCTCCTCTTAGCTCAAGGCGTTTTTGTCACTCGAGTCAAAGTATAGCCCATGTCGCCCCTCCTGCCCTATTTGGCGATGTATTTGACCAACGCGACGATCGCCAGCACCACCAGCAGACCGATCAGCAACATCCAAATGACACCGAAACCCATTCCAACACCGTAACCCATCATCGTGTGATCCTCCTTGGATCGGAGCCCGGAGCCGGACCCGATGGCCCGGCCCCGGCCTCGCATCAGTTGTCCGTTTTTTCCTCGCCCGCTTCAGCATCGGGCATGGCCTTGGCAGGCTTCATCCCATGCTTCCGCGCCTTCTGTTTGGCGCCCTTCTCGATCTCGCCGGGCGTCACCGAACCGTCGCCATTGGCGTCGAAATGCTGGAACCGGTCCACCATGGTTTCGCGAATCATCCCGGAATGCAGCGCCTCGAATTCGTCGATCGACAGGTTGCCGTCGCCATCGGCATCATGCGCGTCCATCCGCGCCTTCAGCCCCTCGGTGATCTCGACCTGCGTCAGTTTTCCGTCATCGTCCCCATCAAGGACCATCAACCAGTTGCCGCTTGATTTCCCTTGACCGTGCATACCGCCCATACCGCCGTGCATTTTCATCATCATCTGCATCATGTCGGTGTGATCGCCCATCATGGCCTGCTGGCCCATGCCTTGTCCCATTTTCCCTGGCATCATCCCATGCTGGCCCATCCCCTGGGACTGCTGGTTATGCATTTGAGCGTTGTCATGCCCCTGCCCTCCAGCCAGTGCCGGAAGCGCCAGGCCCGTTACTGCCAGAACACCGATGACCAGACCAAACTTGCGTTTCATGATTCCACCTCATGGTTTTGCTTCGATACCGAGCATATGTTTGTTGAAACCCGCACGACCACCCCTCTACCCCGGTTGCTTTGTATCGCTCTGTCGCAAACGCCTGCGCGGATACAAAGCGATACAAAAAAGCCGGGAATTGCTCGCCGAGCGGTTCTATGATCCGGTCATGACAGAGATCCCACATATTCTTATCGTCGATGATCACCGCGAAATTCGCGACTCGGTGAGCCGTTATCTGGAAAAGAACGGAATGCGTGCAACAGCGGCGCGCGACGCCGTTGAAATGGACACCAAGCTGGCAGCAGGACGGTTCGATCTGATCATCCTTGACATCATGATGCCGGGTGAAGACGGGCTGTCGGTCTGTCGCCGACTCTCGTCAACGGACGCGCCGCCGATCCTGATGCTGACCGCCTTAGGTGAGGACACCGACCGTATCGTCGGGCTTGAAATCGGGGCGGATGATTACTTGCCGAAGCCATTCAATCCGCGCGAGTTGCTGGCAAGGATCAAAGCCATTCTGCGGCGTTCGACAACCATCGAGCATCCCGCAGGCGATCTGACCGGCAAACAGATAGCCTTCGGGGGATGGGTGCTCAATACCGACAACCGGTCCTTGAGGTCCAGGGAAGGCCACTTAGAGGATCTGACAACCGCCGAGTTCAGACTGTTGACGGTGTTCTTGCAAAGGCCGCGCGCGGTTCTCAGCCGGGACGAATTGCTGGACTTGACTGCCGGCCGCAGCGCTCATCTTTTTGATCGGACGATCGACAACCAGATCAGTCGCCTCAGGCGAAAGATCGAAAAGGATCAATCAAAGCCAATGATCATCATAACCGTCAGGGGCGGCGGGTATTGCCTTTCGGTTGACGTGCACGAGTTAGACGGATGAAAGCGTTTCTGCAAAGCCTGCGCGGCCAGTTGATCCTGCTGATTATCACCGCCCTCGCCGCCGCACAGCTGGTCAGCCTGTGGCTATTCGTGGACGAACGCACGATGGCTGTGCACATGGCGCTGGGTCAGGAAACCGCCGGCCGGGCGGCCAACATCGCGCGACTGATCGAAGAGGCCCCGCCAGAGCTGCATGAGGCGATCCTACGCGCCGCAAGCTCTCCATTGGTGCAGTTTCGCCTCGCGGATGGCCCCAGCGTCGATCACACTGACCACGACGCCGGTGGTCTTATCGAAAGCAACATTCGAGATTTGCTGCCTCGCAGCGCGTCCCGACAGATCCGCGTGGAGTTACACGAATTTAAGGCGGAAATGCTGCCGGCTCACGGAATGCCCTCGACAATGGCTGAAATGCACAGCGTGATGATGAGCGAACAGATGTCCGCTGTGGAAATGCAGTTGTCGATCGAGCTGACCTCGGCGGGGTGGCTGAATGTCGATACCCGGTTTCACAACCCGCCGCTGCAATGGCCGTGGATGTCTTTCGTCAGTTTCGGCCTGACCGCGACGCTGATCCTTGTTGCCGCCATCTGGTTCCTGCTCTCCCAGTTGACCGGCCCGCTACGGCGGCTTTCCCAAGCCGCCGACAGGTTCGGTCGGGGCGAGGAAGTCGAAGAGCTCGTCGCATCCGGTCCGACTGAAGTGCGGAACCTGACCGAGGCGTTCAACCACATGCGCGACCGCTTGAGTCGCTACGTGGCCGACCGCACCCGCCTGCTCGGGGCTCTTGGGCACGATCTGCGCTCGCCGCTGACCGGGTTACGGGTTCGCGCCGAACTGGTCGAAGACGACGAAACCCGGCAGCATCTGGTCGAGACCATCGAAGAAATGCAAGAGATGGTCGACTCGACCCTGTCCTTTGCGAAAGGCGTTGCCACCCGCGAACCTTCGACTGATGCTCATCTTGCCGACTTCGTTAGTGGTATCGCCGATGACCTGTCCCGTGCCGGGAACAAGATTGCCGTCTCGGTTGTTGAAAATCCTATCGTCACCATACGGCCCTTGCTGTTGAAACGGGCGTTGCGCAACATCATTGAAAACGCCTGCCGATACGGTGATCGCGCCGACGTCACGGTCACTCGGGGAGATGAAGATGCAGTCATTTCCGTTCAGGATAAGGGAACGGGGATTCCGGAGCATATGCTTGACGCGGTGTTTGATCCGTTCGTTCGGCTGGAGATCTCGCGCTCCCGCGAAACCGGCGGAGCGGGTCTGGGGTTGTCGATCGCGCGCACCATCATTCAGTCACATGGCGGGGACATATCCCTTATCAACGCGCGGTCCGGCGGGCTTTGTGCACAGATAACGTTACCCATCTCCCTTAATGACGCCTGAAAACCCGGTGGGGCCAATTTTGCTTCGTTCTTCGCGCACGTGGTTAGGCACGTCACTACCTCGAATTTCTGCAAAAGCGAATGCTTGGATGCCTTACGCTTGGCCGAGATCTTTCAGAATTGGGCAATCGGGGCGATGATCCCCGGCGCATTCGTCGATCAGATGGGAAAGGGTCGCCCGCATGGCCCTCAGGTCAGCTATCTTTGCGTCTATCTCTTTCAGATTCTGCTTCGCAATTCCCTTCACATCGGCACTTGCACGGTCCTTGTCCTCGTATAGAGCCAGCAAAGTGCGGCAATCCTCTATGGTGAAGCCCAGCGACCGGGCCCGACCGATAAACGCCAGTTTGTGCAGCTCTTTTTCATCGAAGTGGCGATATCCGTTCAGGCTGCGCCTTGGCTTGATGAATCCAATATCTTCATAATAGCGGATGGTTTTGGCAGGCAGACCCGAGCGTTCTGCAACATCTCCAATATTCACACTGGTTCTCCTTTTCTATTCAGCCAGCGCCGACTGCAGCGCTGGTTCGATGTGCTGAACGTCCTGTTCGCCCCCACCTGTGGCCGGTTTTACCCAACGTAGGCGCAGGGCGTTTGTCAGGACAAAAACACTGGACAGCGCCATCGCGCCTGCAGCCAGAACCGGCGACAGAAGCGGGCCTCCCAGAGGATAGAGCACGCCCGCTGCCACCGGGATCAGCAATGTGTTGTAGCCAAAGGCCCAAAACAGATTTTGCCGGATGTTGCGCATGGTGCGCTGGCTGATGTCGAAGGCATTGACCACGCCGTTCAGGTCACCTGACATTAGCACCACGTCAGCGGTTTCGATTGCAACATCAGTGCCGGTGCCGATGGCGATCCCTACATCCGCCGCCGCCAATGCCGGGGCGTCATTGATGCCGTCCCCGACAAAGGTCAGGTTGCGGCGATCTATGCGCAGTTTTTCCAATGCGGCCACCTTACCCTCGGGCAACACCTCAGCCACCACATTGTCGATCCCTAAATCAGCTGCAATAGCTTCGGCGGTTACCTTGTTGTCGCCGGTGATCATAGCCACCTTGAGCCCGAGAGCGTGCAGCGCCGAGATGGCGGAAGGCGTGGTCGGCTTGATCGGGTCAGCGACCGCAATCACTGCAGCAATACACCCGTCAATCGCAGCATAGAGTGGCGTCTTGCCCTTGCCTGCCAACGCGGCGCTATGGTTCGACTGTTCGCCGATATCCACACCTTCGCGAACCATAAGCCGGTCGGCCCCGATCAGAACCTGGTAGCTGTCCACCGTGGCGCGCACCCCGAAACCGGTGATCGAGGTAAAATCTACGGGGCTTGGCAGTTCCAGGCCCCGCGCCTCAGCTGCCCGAACGATGGCCTCGGCAATTGGATGCTCGGACTTGGCCTCGACCGCTGCAACCAAGCGTAGAACCTCGGCCTCGTCCATGCTTTCTGCTGTGATCAGGTCGGTCAGTTCCGGCCGCCCCTCGGTCAGAGTGCCGGTTTTGTCCAGCGCCACCACGGCACTCTCCTGCAACATCTGCAGCGCATCGCCCTTGCGAAACAGCACCCCCATCTCGGCGGCGCGGCCAGTGCCGACCATGATCGAGGTCGGCGTTGCCAGCCCCATCGCGCAGGGGCAGGCGATGATCAGCACAGCCACCCCGGCCACCAGCGCCAGGCTAAGGGCAGGATCAGGACCAAACAGAAGCCAGACCGCCACAGTCAATGCCGCCACCGCCATCACCACCGGCACGAACCAGAGCGTGATCCGGTCCACCAGCCCCTGGATCGGCAGCTTGGCCCCCTGCGCCTGTTCGACCATCTGAATGATCTGTGCCAGCATAGTATCAGTGCCAACTTTTTCGGCCCGGAAGGTTAACGCGCCAGTGCCGTTCACCGTTCCGCCGACCACCTCGGCACCCTCGGACTTTTCCACCGGAACTGGTTCGCCGGTGATCATGCTCTCATCCACGTAGGACGCGCCGGCCGTTACCGTGCCATCCACCGCAATTTTCTCACCAGGGCGGACATGGATAACATCACCCACGGCTATCTGCTCGATCTGCAGTTCGACTACCGCATCGCCCCTTTCGACCCGCGCGGTCTTGGCCTGAAGACCGACAAGTTTTCGGATAGCCTCGCCCGTGCGACCCTTCGCTCGGGCTTCAAGAAACCGGCCCAACAAGATCAACACTACGATTACTGCTGCCGCCTCGTAGTAGACGTTGGCTGTTCCTTTTGGCAGGATGTTCGGCGCGAAAGTCGATACCAGCGAGAATCCGTAGGCCGCCGAAGTGCCGAGCGCCACCAGCGAATTCATATCGGGCGCCCCTTTGAACAGAGCCGGGAACCCCTTGGTGTAGAAGGGCAGACCCGGTCCGAACAGCACGATCGTCGTCAGCAGGAATTGCAGGTAATGGCTGTTCTGAATCCCGATCGTGTTTGCCACCAAATGATGCATGCCCGGAATCACATGGGCTCCCATCTCGATTACGAAAACCGGCAATGCCAGAAGGGCCGCAAACAAGGTGCGCCGCGCCAGCTGCCGAATCTCGTCAGCCTTGCGATCCTCATGATCGACGTGAATCTTTGATCGGACCTGTGCTGAATACCCGGCCGACTTTGCCAGTTCGGCAATGGCAGCCGGAGAGGTCGCTCCGACCGCAAAGCGCACGGTTGCGGTTTCCGATGCGAGATTTACATTTGCCGACAGAACGCCGTCCCCGGCTGCCAACGCGCGCTCAACCCGGCCGACACAGGACGCGCAGGACATATCCTCGACATCCAGAGTAATTTCCTCGGTTGCGGCGGGATACCCGGCTTCGCCCAAGGCTTCGACCAGCGATGCTGCGTTTGCTGGCGCCTCGAACCCGACCTGCACGCTTTCGCTGGCCAGATTCACCGAAGCAGAGGTCACGCCCGACACGGCGTTCAACGCCCGCTCAACCCGCCCCACACACGAGGCGCAACTCATGCCCTCGACCTGAAATCGCGCAATTGCATTCTCAGTCATCTTCTCACCACCAGTTTTCTGTTGATGGCCAAAATAGTGCTTCCAGTAGGTGGAAGGTCAAGGAGCCAAATCTGAATTTTTTTTCGGTGAAATCGCAAAACATCTAAACACGAGGAAATCCGCGCCGCGGTCCAATTGTCGCTTGACCTTCCAGTGCTGGAACACTTTAGCCACGCCTTAGCACACAGGAGTAAATGCCTATGACAACACTGAATGTCCCGGAAATGAGCTGCGGTCACTGCAAGGCAGCCATCGAAAAAGCCGTCAATGTCGTGGATTCCGCCGCTCGGCTGGATTTTGACATGGTTAATCGCACCGTAAGCCTGACTTGTTCGAGTTCTCTTGACGGCATCCTTGCAGCCCTGAAAGCCGAAGGTTACGAGGCCACTGTCGTCTGAAGCCTTTTGGGGGCGCACTTGTTGCCGCCCCCAACTGTTACTGTGCATCACGCGTATTTTTGATCAGCCGCTTCATTTCATCCTCGGAGACCAGCCCGGGCGCAAGGGCATCACCGATGACAAAAGAGGGCGTGCCGCTGAACCCAAGCTGACTGGCCAAATTCATCGAGACCTGGATATGTGCGTCAATCTCGGGCGCTTCCATGTCGGCGCGCAGCCGATCCTCATCCAAGCCAAGATCCCGCACTACTTTCATCACGCTGGCCTCGTTGGCTCGACCCCTCAGATCCATCAATGCCCAATGGAATTCTTCGTATTTGTCCTGATTGCGGGCGGCCAACGCGGCCCGTGCGGCAAACACCGATCCTTCGCCAAGGATGGGCCATTCGCGGTAGACCACGCGAAGCTGGGAATCCTTGTCGATCAGATTCTCGACGATCGGTGCCGCCCGTTTGCAGTAGGGGCAGTTGTAGTCGAAGAATTCGACCACCGTCACGTCACCATCGGGGTTGCCGATGACCGGCGCATTCGGGTCGCGCTCCAGTAGGTCGCGTTGATCGGTCAGCACACTGCTGACCGCCTCTGCTTTCGCCTGATTTTCACGCTGTTGAAGAATTCCGACCGCCTGCATGACGATTTCGGGGTTTTCCAGAATGGCCTCGAGCGCAAGGCGCTTTACATCGGCCTCAGACAACTCATCGGCGCTGGCGGCTGGCGCGCCGATCGACACCGCGATTGCAAGTAGACAGGCGATAATACGTTTCAATTCAGTTTCCTTTCATTTGTTCAGCCAAAGTGCGCTGCTGCTGAAGTTCGCGCTCCCGCTCCGGCCAGCTGGCCTTGATGAAGGCGAGAATGTCCCAAATATCCTGATCGGACAGGCTGTCGCCAAAACCCGGCATACCGCTGTTCACACCGGTCACACCTGTGCGCTTCAAGGTCTCGGCACCGCCCAGTTTCGTGTAGTCGAACAGCATCCCATCTCCGTGATGCCAGGTGTGCCCGGTGCGATCATGAGGCGGAGCAGGAAGCACACCATCCTCACCCGGTGACCGCCAATCCGCTTGGCCTTCAAGGTCTCCACCATGGCAAGAGGCACAATTCTCAGCGTAGAGACCGGCACCGCGCGACGGATCTGCCAATTCCGCCTTTTGATCGAAACCCCGGCCGGTCACCCCGATCACGAAAACGATCATGGCCAGCACGCAGGCACCAAGAATAACAACCCATTTCAATGAACGGCCTGCGTTCATGTCACCCTGATCCATGTTTTCATGCCCGCCGCCTGATGCGACAGCATATGGCAATGCAACAGCCAGTCGCCGGGATTGTCCGCCGCAAACGCAATCTCGCGGGTTTCGCCCCGGTTCATCAGGATCGTGTCGCGAAGTGGCCCCAGATTCCCATCTGGGAAAACCTCCTGAAAATGGGTGCCGTGCAGGTGCATCGCATGGGGGAAAACGGTGTCATTGACCATTGGAATCCGAATGACCTCTCCCTTCGAAACGGAGACCAAGGGCTCTTCCGGCAGTCCGGCTATTCCGTTAAAGGTCCAGATCTGTCCTTGCTCCACCAACTCCTGAGCGCTCATCAGGCGCCCTTTGTAGGTGCCCTGCTGCAGCCCACCCATCGCACCACCTTCCAATTGCAGCGGAACGGTCTGGGCACCCGAAACATCACCAATACGGTCAATCGGGTTGGGAGGAAGTGCCGAGATAGTTTCTCGCGGGGCTGAAGCGCCCTGCCCCGTCACTGGCAATTCGCTCAGGACATAGGCCGAATCCCGCTCGTGCAGAATGATTTGGGCAGCCTCGCCTGCCTCGGCGGTGACATCGACGATCAGGTCAGCCCGTTGCGCAGGGCCAAAGACCAGAATTTTGAAGTCCTCGGGTCTTTCCACTGGCATACCGTCATGGGCAACAAGCTTTCCGGCCAGGCCGCGTAGCGACACTGCCATGATCCTGTCGGTGGCGACGTTGACGAAACGCAATCGCAATCGCTGGTTTTGCAGCACGCCCGGTGAAGATGGGGACAATTGCGCGTGAACGTAATTGCCCATTCGGCCGGCATGAGTCCAGTCGTGCATGGAACCGAAATCGTCGGTGATCTGCGCCCTCTGACCCAACCGCCAATCGTCCAGCAGAACTGTGATGTCGTGATCGACCTCGGGGACATCCTCCTCATCGACGAGAATAACGCCATAGAGACCGCGTGCTACCTGTTCGGTGGACTGGTTGTGCGAATGATACCAGTAGGTGCCGGCATCCTTTAGCGGCAGTTCATAGAGAAACTCCGCACCCACTTGCACTGCGTCCTGTGTCAAGCCAGGAACACCGTCCATTTCGTTGGGCACACGGAGACCGTGCCAATGGATTGCCGTCGGCTGGGGCAAGGAATTTACAAGCGTTCGGCTGACCGTCTCGCCCTGCTGCGCGCGGATCACTGGGCCGGGAACACCTCCGTCATAACCCCAGATTTCGGTTTCCGGATAGTTGCCCGGAGCCACCTGAACCTTGCCTGCTCGGGCCTCGATGATCCGGGGGGCGGGTGCCGCCCCTCCGGTATTGGGCAATACGGTCAGCGCCGAAATGCCTCCCAGGAAATGCCGGCGGTTGAGGTTCATACGAGTTCCCTTCTACTGA
Source organism: Ruegeria sp. CDSB029 (assembly GCF_059611125.1). Lineage (NCBI taxonomy): Bacteria > Pseudomonadati > Pseudomonadota > Alphaproteobacteria > Rhodobacterales > Roseobacteraceae > Ruegeria > Ruegeria sp. CDSB029. The sequence continues at coordinate 23,485 of NZ_JBXWOX010000020.1, read as the reverse complement.
GTATTGTTGCAGGCAACGGCCTATCCCCCCTCATGTGCATCCAGCAGATAGGTCGCTATTGCTTTGCGATCCCCGTCTGTCAGGAAACTGGTGCCGTAGTTCACCACCTCGCCCATGGCGCCTCCGAATACGTCGCCATCGGGCATGACACCGGTGCGCAGGGCATAAGCCAAGCTGTCAACGGTCCAGCCCCTCTTTTGCAAGGTTTCAAAATCGATAGCTGGCGCCTTGTCACCGCCGGGAAGAGAGTCGCTGCCCTTGAAATGTTCGGTGTCCGAATTTCGCGCACCGGCCAGATTGCGGCCAGTGTGGCAGGCCGCACAATGCGTGGCACCTTCAACCAGCAACCGGCCCCGGTTCCACACATCGTCGTTGCCAGCTACCGGCTCTGTTCTTGGAGCTTCAAGGAATACCGCCCGCCACAGTTTTAGCCCCCAACGCTGATTGAACGGAAACGCCATTTCCTGGTCCCTCGACGGCTCGGCAACCGGCGGGACCGTCTGCCAAGCCGCCCAGAGATCCGCAATGTCCTGATCCGTAAAATTGGCATAGAAGGGATAGGGAAATGCCGGGTAATAGGGCTGCCCGTCCGGTGACACACCCTGCCGGACGGCCCGGGCGAATTCCTCCATCGTCCAGTCCCCGATACCGTGCTCGGGATCGGTCGTCAGGTTGGGCGAGTAGAGCGTGCCGAACGGCGTCTCCAGCTTTACGCCACCGGCAAGAGGCGCGCCCCCTTCGACAAAATTGGTGTGGCACGCAATGCAACCTCCGGCCCGCGCTAGATACGCGCCACGGTTTACATCACCCTCGAGGTCAAGCGATTGCAACGGCACGCCAATTGGCCAGGCAATCACGGCGACGAGACCTGCCGACGCCGCAAAGGCGGCGGTCAGGGCCAAACGAACCACGCGTTTCATGGCTCACTCCTTTTCCGACCGGAACCGGGTGTGGCAGGCCGAGCAGGCCTGGCTGAGCATCATGAACACACCATCAGCAGGCATTTCCGACAGCTCCTCAAGGCCGGGGACGCCTCCCGCCATCATTCCGCCGCCCATCATGGTTTCGGAACCCATCATGGAACTGCCCATCATCGTCGAACCGCCCATCATCGTCTCACTGTTGGCCATCATGCCAGTGCCCTGGCCCGAACCCGACATCATCAGGCCATTGCCAGCCGCCAATGCAAGGCCCTCGGAATAGGTGTGGAGCTGTTCCGCCATTTCCGAGAAGGCGTCCCAATCCTGCCAAATATCGGGCTTGGCCTCGGAGGGTTTACCTTCCGACCCTTTCGGAAACAGCTTTGTCATCGCATCACCCGCATGGTGCCCGATCTTCTCGGCCTCGCGCCGAACGGTTTGTTTATTGTAAGGCACCTTCCCCTGCATCATCGGGGTCAGGATTTTCATGCTCTCCTTCATGGCGGACATTCCGTCCATGCGTTCCTTCACGATACCTGTGGCACCGCCATGCGCGAGAGCGGCAGCGGCAATCATAGACGCTACGACGGCGCCTGTTGTCAGTTTGAGAATGGTCATTGTCTTGTCCTGTATGTCTGCTTCAACGCGCTCCAAGCAGGAGCAACTCATGAATCAGAACAGGACTCGCGGCGGCGGCGGATCAAAAGAAGTAACGGCCAGAAGCCTGAAGCCCCCTTTCGGGATGGCCTGTCTGTCGAAATTCGAGAATGGTTCGGGTGCCATCAGGACAACCGAGAACATGGCAACACCGTTGCAAAAGGTGCCGCCATGACAATGGCCGGGATGCCCCTTTTCGACATGCTCGGGATCCGGTTCGTCCAACTCGGCGACGGCGTGCGATGCCCCGTCGCCATGAGCATGGGCAGGTTCAGCCGCAATCAAAAACCCAGCGATAAGCAAGCCTGCCGCCAGAATCCAATACCAGATTGCCCTGCCCCTTTGGTTCGTCACGATTCAGTTGATCCCGTTTTCCCGCTGTAGCTCTCTTACATAAGCTACGATGCCCTTGACATCTCCACGGGTCAAGCCGTCGACCGGCGGCATGTCGCCGAAGCGCCAGTGATGCGCCTTGACCCCGAATTCCACCGCCCTGAAGAATGCCTCGTCAGCATGATGGCTCGGCTCATAGATTTTATGCACGAGTGGTGGCGCGGACCCTTCAAGACCGGTAGCGTCGGTTCCGTGGCAGGCCGCGCACTTTACATCGAATGCGGCCTTTCCCGAACTGGCCAGTGGGCTGAAACTGGCAGGCACCTGCACCTTTTCGATCGGATCCCCTGGCGACAGAGAAGACGTGTCAGGTGGAGTCATCGAATGGCCCGTAGGCTGCTGGTTGAGATTGAAAACAAATGCAGCGGCGCCCGCTATTAAGACACCGCCAATCAGAAGCGTAAGTTTGTCCATTTTAGTGTTTCATTTCATTCATTGTTGTTGTTTTTTTTGCCACCGCACCTATCGAACAAGACGGCATTAGATCAGTTTGACCTGCGTTCCAATGTTGGTGAGCTCGAACAGGTCGGCGATCTGTTCGTTGTAAAGGCCAATGCAGCCATTCGACGATTTACGCCCGATCTTGCGCGTGTCGTTGGTTCCATGGATGCGGTAATACTGCCAGCTGAGATACAGAGCATGTGTGCCCAACGGGTTTTCTGGCCCCGGCCCCACGTAGTCAGGCCACTCCGGATTTCGCTTCTTCATCGAGGGTGTTGGCCGCCAAGACGGTCCGTCTACCTTTCGGATGATCTCGGTGTAACCCAGCTTGGTCAGGTCATCCGACAGCGGCACACTCGTCGGATACATCCTGTAGACGCTTTCATCTTCGGACCAGTATTGCAGCACTTTTGACTTAGTGTCGGACAGGATGACTCCGTTCTTCAATGAGTCAAAATGGTCTTTCCAATCACTGATACGGAAAGATGAGATGTTGCGGCGTGTGCCAGCAGTTTCGTCAGATTGGGCCCAAACAACGGGCGCCGGGAACAATGTCGCCGCGCTGACACCAGCGATCAATCCACGACGCGAAATGCTCATCTTCTCTTTGCTCTGCCCCATGCCTGCCTCCTGGCAATTTCGTTGGCTTTTTTGATTCCAACGGAATTTGCCCGATTCCTGCGCTGGAAGGTCAACAGGTGTTTTATTCACGCGGGTGTGATGTCCGAAGAGCTGTCCTAATCCGAATTGTCATCGATGGCTGCGGATACAACTGTGTCCGAAAACCGGGAACTGAGGGGAATTGAGGGGAATTGAAAGGGAGCAAAGAAAACACCGGATGGCCACAACAAGAGTATTCTGGATTTTACCAGCCCTTGCGGTTGTCGGGGCCTGTTCTGCCGTCGTTCCGGTGGCCGGTGATGCAGATATTGGAACCGTCGAAGATCTGCCTGGCTCACGCAATGAGACCAAAATTGGCGAATTCACAAGTTTGTGATCAAGGGGCGAATTGACCTTCCAACGCGGGAAGGCGGTATCCGGTTTGCAAACCAGAACGTTGGAGCAAAAAAGTGGCAAACCATCAGCAATCAAGCACACCGAAAGAGAGCGCGAAAGACACCGGCGGCAAACTTATGAAATGGGGCATGATGGCGTGCTGCGTCGTCATGTTCATCCCAATCGGGACGTATTTTCTGGCTGGAGGGACCGTGAGTGGCATGACCGAATCTCTGGGCCTTTTTGCTCCGCTGCTGCTATGTGTCGGTGCACATTTTTTCCTGCACAAGGCAATGGGAAAATCCTGCCACTCGAAAAGTGAAAAGAAGCAAAAGAAAGTGCCGAAAGCGGCGGAAGTCGAGCAACCCGCATTGGCCCGGCAATAGAAATTGCTGAGGATTCTTTGGCGCACGCGGTCGGCGACCATTCTCGTCCCGACCGCCTTGCTGCTGTCAGCCTGTGGGCAAACCTATCAATCGTGTCAACAACAACCGCAGTCAGCAGAGATTTCTCTGCCCGAGGGGTGCCGCGTCCAATGGGAAGGCTTGGAAGGCGGTGCCTATTTTGTTTGCGATAACGGACGAGAAGGATTCACAGGCTGATTGCAACGATGTGACATTCGGACCGCTTGACCATCCAGCGCTGGAATCTGGCAGGCACGGCCCGATCAACAAAGGACACCGAGTCGGTATGACCAGGATAGTGACAAATCTCTGCCTTCTTGTCTGTGCTCTGGCCTCGGGCGTGCTTCTGACCGGGCAGAGCCAGGCCGCTGTGTCGGACGACCATGTGTCGGTTCCGGTCACTGCCCGACTCATCACCGCGCAGGAAGGCGTGGATCAGAATACCGACACACTCACTGCCGGCCTGCATCTGCAACTTGGCGAAGGCTGGAAAACATACTGGAAATCCCCGGGCGAAGTGGGAATTCCGCCAAAGGTTGCCTGGGACAGGTCGAACAACGTCAGGGACGTGCAGTTTCACTGGCCGGCCCCCATCCGCTTCCGCGCCTTCGGGATCGAGAATTTTGGATACAAGGACGAGGTCGTCTTTCCTCTGACCATTGCACTCGACGATCCCGGCGCGCCGGTCGATCTGAAGGCCAACGTCGCGATCTTGGTCTGTTCCGATGTTTGTGTCCCGATCGAATTTCCGCTGACCTTGTCCCTGCCGCAGGGAACTGGCAAGGATCTGGCGTCCGCCCGGCTGATCAACGCCTACATGTCGCGCGTGCCGACCGAAGGAAACCAAAGCGGGATCGTGGCGGCGTCGACCGCGCTCGATGCCGAGGGCAAGACACTCACTCTGACCCTTTCCTCTGAACTCCCCTATTCGGAACCCGACGTGTTTCCCGACATGGGCCTGGACACTTCATTCGGCGCGCCGGATATCCGTCTGACACCGGATAGTCAGCTGATGTGGGTTCAGTTTCCGGTCCTTACTCTGGCCGAAGCCCCATCACCCCTTTCTGTTACCGTGACCGACGTCAATCGCGTGGCCGAGTTCTTCCCGAATCCCGGTGGCACCCCTGCCCTGCCCCCTTACGAGATTGCGACGCCTGAGACAGCAGCAAGCACGCTGATCTGGGTTCTGCTGCTGGCCGTTGGCGGAGGTCTAATCCTGAATGTCATGCCCTGTGTGCTGCCGGTCCTATCGATCAAGCTGTCCTCGGCGGTAAAGGCGCGGGATCGTTCCGTCGCGCAAATCCGTTCCGGGTTTCTGGCCTCTGCCGCGGGAATCCTGGCCTTCATGTGGTTGCTGGCCGGTGCCACCATCACCGCACGGTCGCTGGGCTATTCGATCGGTTGGGGAATTCAGTTTCAAAACCCCGTTTTTCTCGCGGTGATGATCGTCGTGCTCGGGGTCTTCGCGGCAAATCTGGCAGGGCTGTTCGAAATTTCTCTGCCGCAATCTCTGAACACGCGATTGGCCCATGCCGATACTCGTCGCGCGCCATTGGTCGGGGATTTCCTGACTGGCGCGTTTTCCGCAATTCTGGCAACGCCCTGTTCGGCACCGTTCCTGGGCACCGCCGTCGCCTTCGCCCTGACTGGACGACCTATGGATATTCTGGCGATTTTCACGGCCCTGGGCCTCGGACTGGCTCTTCCTTACCTTCTGGTTGCGCTTCATCCGAAACTCACCGCTGTTCTGCCCAGACCAGGGCGCTGGATGCTGGTGCTGAAGTGGCTGCTGTCTGCTGCGCTGGTAGCAACGATCGCCTGGCTGGTATGGGTCATGACTGGCGTCGCCGGCGCCACAGCGGCAATGGGGACGACGGCGGCGGCGGCAGTCCTGATCCTTGTGATCTGGAAAGGCGCGCACCTGCCGCCGGTTGCCCGCTGGACCGCCCTGTGCTTACCGCTTGTGGCGGCCTTGGCGACACCTGTCGCGCTCTATGGCGGCCGCCCTCAAGCCGAAGCGGTTCAGGAAGGTGAAAGCATACCCTGGGTGCCCTTCAACCGGCCACAAATCGCGCGGCTGGTATCGCAAGGCCAGGTCGTGTTCGTCGATGTGACCGCTGACTGGTGCCTCACCTGCAAGGCCAACAAAGCATTGGTGCTTGAGCGCGGGGAAGTGCTGACGGCACTGCAATCCGGCAACGTCGTCCCGATGCAGGCCGACTGGACCCGACCCGATGACCGGATTGCGCAGTTTCTCGAAAACAACGGACGGTTCGGGATCCCCTTCAACATCGTCTACGGGCCGTCAGCACCCGAGGGCATCGCCCTACCGGAAATCCTGACCACGGTCGCCATTCTCGACGCCGTGGAACAGGCCGCGGCCGTCAAGCGCGCGGCCAGCCAATAACTGCGGCCTTCAGACCTCCAATTCTGACAGCGCCTCAACGATCCCCACCTTGCGCGGGTCATTCTGAGGCAGACCTTCCGCCAGGTCTTTCGCCTTACCGTAGGCATCTCTGGCATTGTCGGTCTCACCCAGAACCGCATACGCGTTCCCAAGGCGCATCCAGCCTTCGAGGTCTCCGGGGTTATCCTGCATGCGGGTCGCCAAACGTTCGACCATTGAGCGGATGAAGGCCTGCCGGTCTTCTTCGGTCATCTGTTCTGCGGCTGCGGCCTGCTCGGCAGTCGGTCCACGCAGGGCCGGGGCGAACTCGGCGAGATCGACGCTGGGTCGTCCGGCTGCGGGGGCAATCAGATTTAGCTGAGCGACGAAGGATTCCATCCAGGGCCGGAACCCGTCCGCCGCCTCAAGACGCGCCTGCAACAGATCATAGGCTCGATCCGGCGCACCCGCCTGTTTCAGCGAGATTGCCTTATAGTAGGTGCCCGCAGGGTTGGACGGATCCAACTCCAGCGCTCGGTCGAAAACGCGCTCAGCCTTGGGTGTCACGATACCATTCTCGGCATAAACCAGCGCCTCTCCATATTGGGACGCCAGTGCTGAGGTCACGTCGGGCCGGTCTTGCACTCTGGCAAAGGCTCCGGCAGCATCTTCGTATTGCCCCATACGCATGTATGTCTGCCCCAAGAGCGCCCAGCCATCGGAAGGGCCACCGGTTTCTTCTAACTCCAACCTAGTCTTCAGCCGTGCCGCCAGATCCGCGATTTCGCGGGCTTGCGACTGTTCCTCCACACGTTCAGCAAAGGGTTGGCTGGGCATATCCGGGCTGCCAAGCTGCCAATAAAGCGCGGCTCCAAGCGCCGGAACCGCCAGCGCAGCGAGCATCACCAGCGTTCGCCCCGAACGCGGCATGTTCAGATCCTCGCCCGCCTGCCTGGCAATCGCCTGCAGGCGGCGTTCGATCTCGGCCTTCGCTGCCCTGCCCTCTTCGGCCGTGATGATCCCCCGCTCTATATCCCGTTCCACTTCGCTGATCTGATCAGTGAATATCGCGGAGGCGCTGTCACGCCGAGACAGCACAGGGTTCTTGCGACTGATGCACGAAACCGCAAGCGCCAGAAACGTGACCGCCGCCATGAAGGAAAATACGATCCAGATCATGATTTCGGCTCCGTGAGTGAGTGGTCGAGTGGTTTCTGTAGTTCGCCTGCGCCTCGTTCCGGCGCTTGGATCTGGGAATTTCGGTAACGGCGGGCGCTCTGCGCCAGCACAAGTGCAATAGCGATGGCGCCAAGCGCCAGTATCACGAAGGGCGCGACCCAAAGTATATATGTCGAGGGCTTCCATGGTGGCCTAAATAGGACATAGTCGCCATAGCGCGCGACAAGGAAGTCCAGAACCTCCTGGTCGCTGTCGCCGGCCACCAGCCGTTCGCGCACCAGAATCCGAAGATCCCGCGCCACCCCGGCGTTCGAACTGTCGATATCCTGGTTCTGGCATACGACGCAGCGCACCTGTTTCGAAATTGCGCGGGCGCGCTCTTCGAGAACAGGATCAGCCAGCATCTCGTCTGGTTCAACCGCAAGGGCGGGATTGGACAACATCGCTGTCAGCGACAGGAAGGCTATCAGCAATCTAATTATCATGACGTTTCCCCTGCCTTGTTCGCCCGCGCCTGCGTTAATGCTGAGCGCAGCTTGCCAATCGCCTCTTCACCCACGACCGGTCCAACAAACCGGAAGACAACGGTTCCGGCGGCGTCGATCACGAAGGTTTCCGGCACGCCGGAAATCCCCCACTCGATGCCGGCCCGCCCATCAAGATCCGATCCGATCCGCTCGTAGGGGTTGCCGAGATCGCTCAGCCAGGCCCGGGCGTCCTTGGGCTTGTCCTTGTAGTTAATGCCCATCAGACGGATCCCATCCTCTCGGACCATCCGCGTCAGAACGGCGTGTTCGGCCCGGCACGGGACGCACCAAGAGGCAAAGACGTTGACGACAATCGGCACCGACCCGTCGTTGTCTGCAAGATCCGTGCGAGACAAGCCGGGAACCCCCAACCCCTCGAGCGCCGGCAGGTCGAATTCCGGCACCGGCTGCGAGATCAGCGCCGAGGGAATTTCGTTGGGGTCCCGATCCGGGTTCAGCCCCCACAATAGAAAACCACCGAGGATGCCGGCGATGGCAATCGGAAATAAAGCCAAGATACGTTTCATGATCTACTCCGCCGCAACCGCTGCTGGTGCCCGCACTGCTGGTTTCCGGGGCGCGCCCACGCGCAGGCGCCGGTCGCTCAGGGACAGGACCCCGCCCAGGGACAGCATCCCCGACCCGATCCAGATCCACACCACCAGTGGTTCATAAAGAATTCGCAGGGTCCATTTGCTCTGCTCCGCCTCCGCCGCTGGCTCGGAGATCGACGCGTAAAGGTCACCGGCAAGCGTGGTGCGGATTGCCGATTCGGTCGTGGTGCTGCCGGCGGCCGGATAGGCCCGGCGCTCCGGTTTCAGCGCAGTGACGAACCCACCGTTGCGCGTGACTGCCAGTGTTCCCATCTGTGAGATGTAATTCGGCCCGCGCACCTGTTCGATACCTTCGAAACGCACATCGAAACCTGCAATTTTCAGCTCGGTCCCCGGCTCGGCAAACATCACGATCTCGGTTTTCCAGGCGCTTGAGCCCACGAAGCCGATCATGCAGACGGCCACCCCCGCATGGGCGAGCACCATCCCGTAATGCGATCGCGGTAGGTTGCGCGCACGACGCAGGGATTCGGGCAGCGGCACCTCGCCCAGCCTGACCCGCCCGGCCCATTCCATCACCACCGAGCCGAGCAGCCAAACCGCCAGACCGATCGTCAGCACCGCCAGAACCGGCCCGCCGGTATCCAGATACCAGACGGCCAGGCCCGCCAGCAGGCTGAGCATGACAACCCCTCTCAGTCGCGCGAGAACACCATGCAGGTCCGCGCGCTTCCAGGACAGGAGCGGGCCAATACCCATCACCACGACCAGAATCAGCATGATCGGCACGAAACTGGCATTGTAGTAGGGTGGCCCGACCGAGATCTTCTCGCCCGTCACCGCCTCAAGAAGCAACGGGTAAAGAGTGCCGAACAGCACGGTCGCGGTGGCAGTGGCCAGCAACAAGTTGTTGAACAGGAGCCCGGCCTCGCGGCTGATCGGAGCAAACAGTCCCCCGCCCTCCATCTCGGGGGCTCGAACTGCAAACAGCGTCAGAGAACCGCCGATGGCAATTGCGAGCAGCGCAAGAATGTAGATTCCACGTTCTGGATCGACCGAGAAGGCGTGAACCGACGTCAACAGACCGGAGCGCACGATGAAGGTGCCCAGCAATGACAGTGAGAATGTCAGCACCGCCAGAAGGATCGTCCAGCTTTTGAAGCTGCCGCGTTTCTCGGTCACGATGGCGGAGTGAAACAGCGCGGTTCCCGCCAGCCAGGGCATAAAGGATACGTTCTCGACCGGATCCCAGAACCACCAGCCGCCCCAGCCCAGCTCGTAATAGGCCCACCAGCTACCCAGAACGATGCCCAGCGTCAGAAAAACCCATGCCGCCAGCGTCCAGGGCCGCACCCACCGCGCCCAGGCCGGATCGACCCTCCCCTCAATCAGCGCGGCCACAGCAAAGGAAAAGACGATCGAGAACCCGACGTAGCCGAGGTAGAGAAACGGCGGGTGCAGGGCGAGCCCAATATCCTGCAACAGCGGGTTCAGATCGTTTCCGTCAAGTGGTGCCGGGAAAACCCGGTCGAAAGGGTTCGACGTGAACAGCATGAAGGACAGAAATCCGGTGCTGATCCACGCCTGCACCGCCAGAGTGCGCGCCTTTAACGTCAATGGGATATTCCGCGCCAGCAACGACACGCCAAGCCCAAATATGACCAAGATCAGCACCCAGAGCAGCAGCGATCCTTCGTGACTTCCCCAAGTGGCCGCCACCTTGAACAGCATTGGTTTTTGCGAGTGAGAGTTGCTGGCCACGTTCAAGACCGTGAAGTCGCTGACGATGAAGGACCACATAAGGGCACCGAAGGCGAGACCAACCAAACCGGTCAAAAGAACCGAGGTCACGGTTGCCGATCTCATCCAGATGATGTTGTCCCGCGCCGTTCCCATCAACGGCAAAACGCTTTGAACGAGCGAAACAGCCAAGGCAAGTGTCAGGGCAAACTGCCCGATTTCCGGTATCATTCCAAATCCTCCGGGATTCCGGTTTACGGCCTTGTCCGACTGTCCAGCGCTGGAGGGTCAAGTGCGATATTGCCGCACTTTTGGCCGCATTTTCGTGATCCGGGCCCAATTCTCATTGAACGGCTGGATCAATCCTTGCTGCGGCACGTCGCGGCTTGAAGATCTGGTCTGACTGCAAATCGCGATCGGCCCATTCGAAGAAATAGATGGCCAGGGCAGCGTGATTAGTTTTGCCTATGAAGCCCTTGTTGACCTTCCAGCGCTGGAGGTGGCTACCGTTGCCTGCGTAGTCCAGTTTGAGGAACTTTGATTGGAGCGACCACCTATGTGTTTTGCATCACCCGACACCATTGATCATGTAGAAAGCAAACATTGATGCCCGTAGAAATCGCTTTGAAGGGAACTCGAATAAGTCCAAAAAATTCCACCATGACTGCCCGTGCCTGGGTCAATGACAGCGACACTGCGCGAGTCCGAAAATCCCGATGGACGGGTCTGTTTTTCGGCGTGTTGGCGGGGGCGGCGGCGCTCACTTCCTCGGTCACAGCACAGACGATCACAAAGTCTGACGGTGACATGAGCATGGGCCAGACGGAATCGGCCAGTGAAGCGATGATTGCCTCCGGCATGGGTGGGATGGATAATATGGCTATGATGATGCGCCCAGACGCGGCACCGCCTAACGGTATCGTCGGAGGAATGCATCCGCGCGAAGGCGTTCTGATGCCGGTATTTTCCTACATGTATATGAAAATGAGCGGAAACCGGGACGGGACGAGCTCGCTTTCAACTGCCGATGTCTTGTCACAATACCCGATTGCCCCTCTGAGCATGGAAACCGACATGCTCATGCTCGGGCTGATGTATGGCATCACCGACGAGCTTTCGGTGATGGCCATGATTCCCTATTTTTGGAAGTCGATGGACCATCAAACCCGAACGGGCCAGACCTTCACGACCAAGGCACAGGGGTTTGGAGATCTGAAAGTCGTCGGAGGCTATGATGTCTACAAGTCGGATAGACAAGTTGTCGAGGTGTCCCTCGGGCTGAGCTTCCCGACCGGGTCGATCGATGAGCGCGACACGACCCCGGCCGGGCCAGAGCAGTTGTTGCCCTATCCCATGCAACTCGGATCCGGCACCTACGACCTGCTGCCGGGCATTACCTATACGGGACGGAATGACGACTGGTCATGGGGCGGTCAGCTTGGCGCCGCGATCCGAATTGGGGACAACGATGCTGGCTACACGCTTGGCAATGCATATTCCGCCTCAATCTGGGGTGCCCGGCGGTGGAGCGATTGGTTCAGCTCATCCCTGAGACTGGTCGGTGATGTGGTGGAAAACATCGATGGGGCGGACCCACGTCTCAACCCGAATATGGTGCCCACCGCAGATCCGACCCTGCGGAGCGGACAGTTTCTCAGCGTTGGGATCGGTCTAAATATCATCGTTCCCGGGTCCGGTGCATTGGCTGGCACACGTCTGGGAATCGAGGGCGTGATCCCAGTTTACCAAGACCTTGACGGGCCTCAGCTTGAGCGAGATTACGCGGTTTCCGCAGTAATCCGCAAAGCGTTTTGACAACAGAGAAGACCAGTAGCTGGTGTCAACTTTGATTAACATGATCCACGAAGGTATCGGCACGATCCTCTTTGTCGGCGACAGCGCAAGAATCCGTGAATCATACAATCAGGGCAACAGGTTCACTCCATGGGTCCGCAGGCCTTAGCTTCAAGTCGATTGCAGTTTCACGATTAAGCCGGCCACCCCAGTCAATAACAGGACGAATACCGCAAAAAGAACCAGTGCAAGCAGGGTTGGCCCGAGTTTACCCGGTAGTTTGTATGCAAGTTTCCCAAGCCATAGCGGGCGTCCAGTTCCCTGTTGAAAACTCTGGTCGATCACCGTTGCGTAAAGTGGCAGGGCACTGACCAGCGTTGCGTATAGGTAGACGCCGGAAATGTTCTCAAAAAACGCGGATCGGACAAGTGTGGGTCCGACCACCTGCAGGGCCTGCCAGTGATCTCCTCCAAACGAACCGAACCAGTCGGCCGATATGAAATAGATCACCTCGTGCAACACAACAAAAATGATCACCCTTGCAGGCAGGTCGATCAGAAGGACACGGGCCCGCGAAACTCCTTTTTGCTGCTTGGCAACACTTGCGGCATACAGAAAGAAGCTCACGTAGTTGACAGCGAACACAACCGGCAGCCCGTTAGTCACCACCTGTCGCAAAAAGCGACTGAATGCGAGACCGTTGTTCAGGAGCATCGCCCCGAAGCTCGGCGTCAGTGCGATGTAAAATAGCAGGAGAGGCAACAGGCTGAGGCAGCTGACAATCAATGTGTTGCGGGCAAATCGCCAGAAAGGCATATCAATGTTAAAGTATTTTTCCATTGCACTGCACCTTGCCAGAAATTCCGGATCGGTGTCGATGGATGCAGGCGATACGGCTTTGATGGAATGGACATCCCCTGATCTCTCATCTGATAGGTTTTGGAGATGGAAACCATCAGAGCCCTTTGTATGCCTTTTTTGGCGATCCTTAGCTCTACTGCCTTGATCCGAAATAGCGCAGGATTAAAGCCCCGCCTTACCAAGTCCGCGCAGCATGTCCTCGGTTCCCGCACCCATCCAACCGAGACTTGAACGCAGTGCCTCGATTGAAGGCCTCGAGGTGCCTGTTTCGCTAAAATACCGCTCAAGCAATTCGCCGGCGGCTTCAACCCTGCCGTCCAATGCCAGCGCAGAAGCCATCGCAAGGTTAGCGAAGGAATCTTGCGGTGCAGTTGCCAACGCACGTTCGAGGGCAGCAATTGCCAAGTCGTTCTGATTGCTCTGGATATGCGCTAGGCCAAGGTATTTCTCTTTGGTGAAGGGTCGAAACCTCGGGTTGAGCTCCAGCGCATACTCAAAATACGGAATGGCTTTTTCCGGTTCGTCGCTCGCCATGTGCACCAAACCTGCGCAAACATAGCCGCAATCCATGTTCGGATTCAGGTCCATAGCCGTTCGACACGCCGGCATTCCCAACTCGGGCTGACCCATACGCGCGTAACCCGCACCAACAAGCCAATAGGGTTCTGCGTTCAATGGATCTGCCCGCGTCGCTTTTAAGGCAGTCTCCAACGACAGCCTCGCGGAATCCGGACGGCTGACGCCCGGCACGTTCGCGAGGCTTCCGACAAGATGAACAAAGGCGAGCCCACCCCAGGCTGACGCAATTCCGGGATCGAGCTCGGTTGCTTTGGTCAACAGCGCGTAAGCTTCCTGATAATCAGTGACACTCTGATGGTTGTAGAGCAGAACATTTCCACGCAACGCATAGTCCCAGGCATTGTCCATCACTTCCGGGTCCTGACGGTCGAGGTCAGCCTTCCGGAGTTCAGCTCGCAACACCGACGCGATTTGACCGGTTACATTGCCCTGAAGCTCGAACAGATCAGCGACAGACCGATCATATCGCTCTGACCAGAGGTGGCTGTCATTTTCGCCATCAATCAACTGAGCATTGACCCTAACACGGCCTCCCTCCAGCCGGACACTCCCCTCCAGCACGTAGCGGACACCGAGTTCTGTTGCCACCTGAGACGCGCCAACGTTCTTGCCGCGATAAGTAAAGGACGTGCTGCGCGAAATGACAAACGCGTCGCGGATCCGAGACAGGTCGGTAATAAGGTCTTCGGTGAAAGCATCGGCAAGGTAGGTTTTGCTTTCGTCGCCCGAAAGATTGTCGAAGGGCAGAACCGCGATTGAAGGGCCGCGCGGCTTTATGACTCCATCCGTTTCGGAGAAAGAGGCTTGCCATAATACATATACAACAAACGCGAGTGCGAATGCCGCCGCCAAAGCGGTGTATCGCGAAAGCCCTGATGGGATCGCGTTTCGACCCATTTGGCTGGCCTCGCCTAAAGCAGGCTTTTCAGGGTGAGAAGTTGTATACTCATCATCCTGGATGTGCGATAGCTCATCGACCGCGACGGGCGCGACAAAACTGAAACCTCTGCGCGGGTGCGTCTTGATAAAGCGTTGCTGTTCTCTGTCATCACACAGAGCCTTGCGTATGGACCGAACCTGCGTACTAATGGCTGCATCTGATACGATTTTTCCATCCCAAAGGGCGTCGCACAATTCTTCGCGCGAGATGATTCTGTCTTTTTCATTCAGGAAATAGTGCAGCAGTTCCTGCGCGCGTGGCTCAAGAGGGATCGCTTCGCCGTCGCGAAAGAGCCCGCGTGTGGGGTCAAACGTAAAACGGTCGAACCGATACCGCATCGGTACTCTCCTGTATTGCCTTAAGACAACTCAGATCATCCTTAGAATTCCTCAAGTGCCCCTTAAGCACAAGGGTGCACCATGGCGCAGACTCTAACTTGCTAGCCTGGACGCCTGCGCTTTGTGCACCGTCGCGCAGTATGCAGGCGCTACCGTTCAATACAAAATGGAGAAACATCAAATGAGCTTTTGTAAAAGAATCTATACCTCGCTACTTGCTTCACTTGCACTCTCCGCGCCGGCTTTTGCGGAAACCCAGTTGGAAAATGCGCTCGCGAACGGGGGACATCGTCTGACAGCCGAAGAGGTAAGCATCCGACTGGCTGACAAAACCGTCACGTTTGAGAACGCAAATACCGGTGCCAAGGTGCTGGTGTATTATGATGGAGGCAACGGAACAAAACTGAAGCTGATGGCGGACGGAACAATGCTGAAAGGTTTTTACGCCTTTGACCTCGCGGACCACGTCTGTGTCGGTGTCTACGGAGATAAACCGATGCGCCTGCGGTGCGTGCATGTCGTTTTGATTGATGGTGTCATGCACAAGTTCGAACTCGACGGAAGCCTGCGCGGGCGGATTATCGAGGAAGTCAGCGGCAACGTAATCTGATATTTATCATCTCACCCGCATAGCAGACGAAATGCCATGCGGGTGAATTGGATTTGCAACATTCTCCCATTACCTAGGTCATGTTGACAAATGGCGGAGCCAGAGGCGGATCGACGTGATGTCGATGAACCCCAAGAAGCTTTCCGCAGTCTTGTCATAGCGAGTTGCGACACGCCGAGCGTTCTTAAGCTTGTTGAAGCATCGTTCGACCAGGTTGCGGAGACGATACAGCGAGTGGTCAACACCGACGCGCATTTTCCGGGTGTAACTATGCCTTTAATTTCTGGACGCAGATACATTCTGGGACTTTTACCTCGACTTTGTGCCCTTAATTCTCGGATACCCACAGGCCACCAACAAGCGATCGCACATACACCCCGTGAGAGATTTACTGGATCACGTTCCCTGTTCACGTCTGACTGACATGCAACTTATCCCCAGAACGCACGGTCTTGGGATTAAGGGTACAGTCCGGCAATTAATGACACAGTCCAGAAATTATAGGCACAGCTTGGATCTGATTTTGCTCAACTTTTTGAGGCGAGCGTCCAGCAATTAGGGGCACCGTGACAGTTGGACCGCGACGGGATCTGTCGCAAATCCGTGGCCATATGCTTCTCCTGAGGCCTTGATTTTGGCCGCAGCGCAATACCGCTGCCCATTTGATGCTCATAATGCACCTATTTTGGTCGCTACATTTTGAAATTCCGAAAATTCATATTATACATGATAAGTATCCCTTATCATGTTTGTTTGATTTTTCCGCGAAATGCACGCAGAGTGGCTGCCATGAAGCCCCCTGCCCCCTATCTCCCTTCCGCCTCCCCTGCCCTGTCACAGGCGGATCAGGAGGCGCTCACCGATCTCTATGTCCGTGGCACACCGGAAAACACGTTGCGTGCCTATGAACGGGATTTGATTTATGTCACCGCCTGGAAGGCTGCGCGCTTCGGTGCGGCGCTGGACTGGCCCGAAACAGAGGCCTCAGCGCTGGCCTTCATTCTCGATCACGCGCGCAATCTGAATGACGCACCAGAAACGGATGTCGCGCGCGAAACCGCAGAAGCGCTAATTGCTCAGGGGCTGCGCAAGTCCCTCGCCTGCCCTGCCCCATCAACGCTGGATCGGCGCATCGCATCCTGGCTGGCCTTCCACCGCATGAAGAACCTGAACAGCCCCTTCGGCGCACCCCAGGTGAAACAGGCCCGCGCCAAGGCCCGCCGCGCCGCGGCCCGTCCTGCGGCCCCGAAGTCGCAGCACCCGATCACCCGCGATGTGCTTGAGCAGTTGCTGGCCACCTGCCAAGGCCCCCGCCGGGATTGCCGCGACCGGGCCATTCTGATGCTGGGCTGGGCCAGCGGCGGGCGGCGCCGGTCCGAGATCACCGGGCTGATGCGCGAGGATGTGTCGCTGAAAGAATTCGACGGCAAAGGGCTGGTCTGGCTGTCGCTGCTGGAGACCAAGACCACGGCCATAGGCGAGACGCCACGGCTGGTGCTCAAGGGTCGCGCCGCACAGGCGCTGGTGCATTGGATCGAAGTGGGCGAGATTCAGGACGGCCCCTTGTTCCGGCCAATCTCCAAGGCCGACCGGGTGTTGAAACGACGCCTCAGCCCGGATGCGATCTATCAGATAGTCAAACACAGGCTGGTTCTGGCGGGATTGCCTGAAGACTTCGCCTCGCCGCATGGGCTGCGATCCGGTTTTCTGACCCAGGCCGCGCTGGATGGTGCCCCAATCCAGGCCGCCATGCGCCTCTCCCTGCACCGCTCGATGGCCCAGGCGCAGAAATATTACGACGATGTGGACATCGCGGATAACCCGGCGACTGATCTATTGGGGTGAGCACATACTGCCTACTTAAAGAATTCCCAGCTTGAGGGAAACTCCGGCTGCTGTGCCTATGTCTTGTTTCCTGTCGCATCCGTTAACGTGGCCAGCGCGGAAACATGTCGCGGCAGGTCGCAGCGGGAATGCAAGATATCAACAATGATCACCGCGTCCGGCTGATCCAGGTAGACTAGGAAGTGCTCTCCCGCCCGTACATATCTGAGATCAGCTGCCTCCTCTACCAATATAGAACAGCTGCGGCTGGCCGCCCTGCCCTCCGTGATGGCCTGACAGCGCGCTATCAGCTCTTGTTCATAAAGATCAGCCTGAAGCGGTCCAAACTTGTCGATGGTCCATCGGGCAATTTCCACCAAGCTGGCTTCAGCACGGCGTGTCAGTCGAAAGGGTTTGGTCACGCTTTGGTTCGTGCCCTTACAAAGGCACGACGGATCGCATCCGTACCGCCGCCTTCTGCTAGATCTCCTGCCTGAGCCTGGGCTACGCCCTCCTGCAGGCCTTGTCTGAGAGACACCAGTCCCGCCTCTTCCCGCTCCAGAAGACGAAGACCGGCGCGCAACGCTTCACTGGCGTTCTGATAGCGACCGGACGCAACCAGGTCCTGCACCAGTTGATCCTGCGTTTCCGTAAGTACGACATTGCGGGTTACCATGGCTTAAGCCTCCTGATTGGCAATATATGCCAACAAAGGTACTTGTTCAACAATTGAAGTTTCCACACCCGGTAGTTTTATCAAGCCGTTCTTATTGCCGGCCTGACAGAGCAAATAAGTGCTCACCGCCGTGGCAGGGTTAACCATCGCCCCTACGCTTTCGCAAATTCCAAACACAGGACCGACCTCCTTGCCCCTAACACCGCCCATCCGATTACCCGTGATATTCTCGAACAGCAGATGGTCACCATTCAAGGTTCGTGCCGGGACAGCCGTGACCGGATCATCCTGTTACTGGGCTGACCTCGGGTAGATGGCAGCGTTCGGTGATCGGCGGGATCTTTTTGGGGAATGTGTCGCTGAAGGAATTCAACGAGAAATACATAATTTAATTGTCGCTGCTGGTAGTTGAGACCACCCAAAAAGACAAGACTCCACGGTTGGTGCGCAAGGGCCGCGCAGCGAAGCCGTTGGTGAATTGGATCAAAGTGGGTCAGATCGAGGACAACCCACTGTTTCACTCGGTCTCGAAATCTGGCTGGATGCGGAAACGCCGCCTCAACCTGGACGCCATCGTCCAGATCGTCAAACACCGACTGAAGGTGACAGGACTACGAAGGATTATGCCTCATCGCATTGGCTGCGCTCGGGCTTCCTGACCCAAGCCGCGCAGGACGGCGCACCGCTCAAGACCGGTTTGCACCTATCGCACTGGCTCAGAAATGCTATGACGGCGTCGATATCGCCCAGAACCCGGCTGCGGATTTGTTGGGGTGTGATTCAACCAATCAGCTGAACTAACCCCCCTGCCCTTCCCTGATACCCTTCTTACAACGCACCTCGCTCATTCATGACACAGCCTTCGGCAGGACATGCTCCACTCAAAGCGGAGCATGTAGAGAAGTTTCACGCGCATGCCTGCTTGATCTGCGGAAGATCCACCTCTGATTTGAGAGCCCACAATTCTCTTCTACCGGGTTTACAACTGTAAACCACCCTGCTCTGATACAAAGCGCATGTAGTCTGCCGGTCAGCGCAGCCCACAATATAGGCGAAAATTCTTGACTTAGGGCAGTGAATCACGGCTGTTTGTCTCAAGTGGCGCAAAAATGACCACATTCTTTAATTTGAGGCAACTACATGATTCCCGTGACACCACTTACGGCAGATCGACCATCGGCACTCGCCACGGAAATTTCCGAGAGATTGAACTCGGCTATCCGAGAGCATCTTCTTGCTGCCTTTGCACCTGACAACACAAAATCACTACGCACATTCGCAGCACCAGAAGCGGCCGAACTTTTGGGCGTCTCGGGTCAATTCATGCGCAAGGTCCACTCAGAAGGTACAATTCCTGAACCAAAAGACGTGCGAAGCGGTCGACGTTACTATACTGCACAAGAGCTTTGGGAGGCACGTGAAACGCTTGAGAAGACCTCACGCAAACAAGGACGCTACATCCCTCGCCGGACGGAAGGAGAGAAACTTCAAGTCTGGCAGTTGATGAACTTCAAAGGCGGTAGCAGCAAAAGCACTACAACAATTCATCTGGCTCATTTTTTCGCGCTTCGCGGATACCGTGTGCTGGCCGTTGACCTAGACCCCCAAGGCTCGCTTACATCCATGTGCGGCATCAGCCCTGAAATCGAGTTCGATGGGCTAACGATATACGATGCCATTCGCTATGAAGACCCGGTTAATATGGCAGATGTCGTGCTTCCGACATATTTCCCCGGATTGTCTGTGGCACCGTCACGGCTTGTTCTTTCTGAATTTGAGACGGAATCCGCCGTCCACTCTAACCCTGACCATCCGTTTTTTACGAGAATACGGAATGCTCTGGCCCAAGTGGAAGACGATTTTGACCTTGTTCTTATTGATAGTCCACCACAACTCGGGTTTCTAACCATTGCGGGGATGGCTGCCGCCAGTTCCTTGCTCGTGCCTTTAACACCTTCTATGTTGGACGTGTCTTCGACAGCTCAATTTCTCGAACTTGCTGGTGCTTATATGGCTGTCATTGAAGACGCCGGCGCCACTCTCGAATACGACAGCTTCAAATTCCTTATAACACGTGACGAGCCAACAGACGTTCCATCTCAACAGCTGGCTTCGTTCATGCGAGCACTGTTTCAGGACCGCGTTATGTCAGCAACGGCTCTGAAGAGCACTGCGATCAGTGACGCAACAATGCTCAAGCAGTCGATCTACGAGGTTGTGCGTTCGGAAATGACACGCGCAACGTATGACCGGGCAAAGAACTCAATGGATGCGATCGGCTCTGAGGTAGAGCAAATGATCCACCAAGCATGGGGACGTAGCTAATGGCTAGAAAATCTCTTCAAGAAATGTCGGGTATAGCGAGCACGATTGCACGTTCCGGATCCAAGACCGCAGACAGACCGGTAAGAGCTAACGCCCCTGCTCTCGGTGCGCTTCAAGGATCCCTTGCCGCAATTAGGGAAATTGACCCATCTCTCATAGACGATTGGGGACCGATTGATCGGCTTGGTGAGTTTACAGCTGTAAACCCTGATGAAGATGACGACAGCTTTGAGAGTTTGAAATCGAGCATCCAAGACGGCGGTCAACAAGTGCCCATCCTCGTTCGGAAGTCGAAAACCGAAGGTCGTTACGAGGCGATTTATGGGAGGAGAAGGCTCAAAGCATGTCGTGATCTCAAAATCAAAGTTCGCGCCAATGTTCAAGATATCGACGATGCGTCGGCGCTCCTTGCCAAAGGCCTTGAAAACGCAGCGAGGCGCAACCTGTCCTTCTACGAAAAAGCTCGCTTTGCGGAAGCAATTCAGACCGCTGGGCATGATACAGCCACGGTGAAACGAGTTCTGAACCTGTCAGCATCAGGATTGTCCCACCTTACTAAGGTCACGCAAAACGTTCCTTTTGAGGTCGGAGAAATGATCGGCGCAGCTCCAAAGTCAGGCCGCCCGAAGTGGACTGCACTTGCTGAGCACTTCTTGGCAGGCAAGCTGACAATTGAAGACGCAACGGACTTGCTTCAAGCCGTCGAGCCATCGGTTTCCTCAGATGACCGGCTGGAAACCCTACTTAAAGCGGCCGCAAAACGTGGTGCCCGACAAAAGGACGGCGTTGGTGAAATCAGCCCCATTGATGGCGTGACTATCAAGTCCGGCAGCGGGTCTCTTACATTGTCAGTTAGAAAGACAGGTTCGAACGCGGATTTTGCTGAGTGGTTGGACAAAAATCTGACGAAAATCATCAAGAGATCACACGCCGAGTTTACAGCTGTAAACAACAAGCAAAATAACTGAGGACGAGCAGAAAGGAGGAAGGCAAGCAAAGAAAAACCCCCGAAACCGGAGCTTCGAGGGCTGCTGCGCTAAGCGCAATTCTTAGATTAGACACCTAGAATCTAGCAGTCCCCGAATCGCCATACAAGAAAAAACGCTCCTGAGCGAACGGGTATTTTTTGTCTGCTAACATAATCTCATGAAAACAGTGACAGCGATGGCTCCGTCAGGAGCAACCTTGTCGAGCGCGACAGGGCAGGGGACTTATACGCCCAAGAAATGGATTCTTCTTCGAGCCGTTGAAGAGGCGAGGGAGCCGCTTGGGCTGAAATCCACTTCTCTCAACGTCCTAAGAGCAATGATTTCCTTTTTGCAGGGAGATCAGATTTCAGTCGATCAGGATGATGAGCATATCTGCTTCGCATCCAACGCCGCGATTGCCAAACGAGCCCATGTCAGCGTTCAAACTGTTGAACGTCATATCTCGACTCTGGCCAAGCTTGGGATTGTCCGACGCGTAATGAGCTCAAATGGTAAACGTTGGGCACGCCGAGACCGACAGGGCAGGGTGGTCACAGCGACCGGTCTTTCCCTGATGCCATTGTCTGAAAGGCATGCTGAGTTCCTCCAGGAAGCCCAGAAGCATGCTGACCGCGTTCTCGAATTCACGTTACTCCGCGACAAGGTATCGACCGCTCTGGCTCGTCTGAAAGAACTTGTAGCAGACGATGGCTCTATCACAGATTTGATGACCTCCGTGCGCAATGCGCTGCGCCGTAAGCCGGATGCGCGTGTCTTTCGGAAACTTCTGGCTGAAATCTCAGTGGAAATCTCAGAGATAACACCGGCTCATACCAAAAAAATGAGGGCCAATGACCATGAAATTGAGGGGCACAAAGAGGACTCTTTGAATCCGATAGTTAAGAAAGAAAAACATTCTCAGGTTCAAGTTTCTCCAGATCAAATGGAGCGCAGCTTTCCACGTTTGTGCTCGGAACTTCGCTTTGCCCGGGATCAGTCACATTGTGACCGGCTTATGGACGATATCGCCGAGTACTTACGATTTGGTCAGACCTGGTATGCTATGAAATCGACATATGGCCCAGCTCTCCGTTTCATGGTGCTCGGATATATTTTTCAACGAGCTGAGAATATAAAATCTCACCAAGCTTATTTGATCTCACTGATCTCGAAAATCGATCGGGGAAATATGCAACCAACCGCATTGTTGGCGCATAGTTCAAAAGTCCGCGGCAGTGCAGGCCATACCCATGATATCTCCTCACGCTCATGAGTTCAGAACAACAGATGTCGTTCACGCCACCGTCTATTGTGAACTGAGTGCCAATGTATTACATTGTACTACACAGAGGAAGCAGGTGATTGCGATGAGTACTAGCCCATATTCAATCCGTCTAGATGAAGACCTGAGAAAGACCCTGGAACGGGAAGCTGCGATCGAAGATCGACCGCCTGCACAACTCGCCGTACGGGCAATTAGAATGATGTTAGAATCCAAGGCCGCTAAACGTGCAGCCATTGATGCGGCTGTTGAAAAAGCAGACCAAGGCAAGTTCATCACGGCAGACGAGATGAATGCTTGGATAGACAGCTGGGATACCGAGAATGAGCTCTCTGCTCCGGTCGCAAGCGAGCAATCCAACAGCCAATGAAAATCGTATTTCTCGAAGATACGGCCCGGGACATTCAATGGTTCCGCTACTACTACACGTCAGTTTTTCCTGAAGGCAGCGAAAGGGCACGAGCTCAGCTCAAAGCCATTCAGCTTACTCTTGCAGCCAACCCCTATGCAGGTCACCCAAGTGACACACGGCAAGACATACGGGAGCTTTCAGTGCCCCGAACCCCATTCACGCTGATATATCGTGTAATGCCCACTCAGATAGAAATTCTGCGTCTCTGGGATGCCAGGCAGGGCGCGGATTACTGAAACCAGGAGTTTAAATTGGTGGCATCAGGCGGGCAGGGTAGGGGGCAAGCAACCGAACCTATTTTGTTGTTCGACCGCTTAACTCTGCACAATTGTCGAAAATGTGCCCGCGCTTTCAATTGGTCGGACTCTGAATTTCAATCAGTCGAAGAGGCGACCTAGGAGTTTCTCGAGTTCTTCCCTTTGCTCGACGTGCTTTTTCGGGTTGTCCCGGATCAGGCGCTCCAGATTGAGAAGCTTCCAACGCACGGCGGGAAGATTGGCGGCTTGCGGTCGATCTATTACGGCGAAATCCGGCGCGCCATCCTGCAGACTGAGCAAGAATTGTCTGGTGGGTTTGTCGAAGCGAGATTGGATATCCGCAATCGGTATTGCCAAGTTGTTTGCGTCATATTGCACTTCATTGGCAATGGTTGGATTATGCGGACATTTCAGCGGTGTAA
>NZ_JBXWOX010000019.1:0-92935 GCF_059611125.1 Ruegeria sp. CDSB029 | reverse complement strand
CTTAACGGCTTCGATGAACCAGAAATCCTCCGTTGCTCAAACCCCAAATCTGTCCGGTAGGCGCTGACGTCAGACAGGCAGCCACACCGCTTCTGAAAGACCAAAATATCCAGACACCTCTTGCCACGGGCTTTTCCGTAGGTGCCGAAAGGAATTTCTGCAGTTTCAGTTCTGGCCCCTAACGTCGATGAAACTCTTGGCGAGCTTCCGGTGTCACTTCCAGCTGGACAATCATTGTATCCATATCCGCTGTAAGTGGTGGCCGCGAAAGTGAACAGCATCGAAGCCTTGCTGAAGGCCGACTTTAACATCAGTATTCGATCTAATTGCAACAACTTAGGTTTACCCTTTGTTTTCCCTCCCCAATTGGCTTCGCTCCAAACCAAAACGAAACGACGAACCTGAACACGCCCACCTGGGCGATGAGGTGGACATCGTCGCACCAAAGGTCGGGACCAACATCGATCGACCCGTCATTAAGCTCTACAGGCCACACATCACCTCAGGCGACTGTCTGATTGTAACTGGTTACCAAGACTTTCTCTCCTCTCTGGCTATCCTCATGAAAGAAGTACCAGAACTGAAGGAGCCTGAAGGCGACAGTATGGTACGTATTCGGATTTCATTCGGAATCGATACGGCCAATGCAAAGCGCATTGCTAAGTCGAAGCCCGTGAAAGAGGAGATGAAGCTCTATTGGCTGGAACGCTCAGGTCTCCAAGTTGAAGATGATGATGATCTGCTGGCCGTGATGGCGAAGCACGCTATTTTGGCCGGTAAAATTGAACTACGCGTGTTTGATCCCGTCTTGGCCAAGGAAAAACTAGGGATCACCGGAGATCGCCGGATGCACTCCAAGATCGTCAGCTCACCGAGAGGCGCTGTCGCTGGGTCGGCCAACTTTTCCAAATCTGGGCTGTACTTCAATATCGAATATGCGGACGGCCTTGACGTTGGATCTCATGAACTTCAGCTCGAGCGGACACAAGCAGCCGAGCAAATTTGGGATGTTTCAGCTGACTGGAAAAACGAAGCGCTCGAAATCCTCGATAAGCTCATTAAACCCGTCACCGCCGAAGATGCGATGGCGCGAATGATCTCAGAGCAGAAGGGCTTTGAACCCTGGATTACAGGTAATCGTGAGGACATCACCGGCCATACACTCTACGACTATCAGCAGGAACTAACCTATGAAGCGTGCTCGATCACGTACGATCATGGCATTACTTTTGTCGAGGCTCCTACTGGTTCTGGCAAAACTGAAATCGGATGCCACCTTGCTGAGGCTTTGTCTGAGACCTTCACACGGGTCGTACCTCGCTCTCCCGTCCATGGCGTTGCGCGAAAGAACGCGGTCGTTATCGCACCGCCAAAGGTTATTCCTAGCTGGAAAAAGTACTCCACAAACTCGCTAGAGGCCGTAGCCAACAGCAAGCTTGCGAAACAACATCTGCGCGGCGCCGGGGACGACAAACGAGCTGGTCTGCGCCTCGATCAGTTTGGAATTCTAATTATCGACGAAAGTCACACGGTCACCCCAGGGTTCGAACAGGCTTCTCGAATGGCTGCTGCCATCGAACTCGCCCCGCCGAGTTGGAACGTTTGTTTGTCAGCAACTCTTTTGGGCAATCGGGACGTCGATTGGTTGGCTCACATGCAAGAAAAGCGCGCGTCCATCTTTATGACGCCTGGTTACATCCAGTCCATGGGCGAGCTTTTTGATCGAGAAATGCAACAATCGCCTGACATCTTCGACCAGAATGAACCGGTTGCCGTACTTTCTGAACCGGAAACCACTCTCTCCAGAGAAGCGCGTAATGAACTCTCTCAACTGATTTCTCCTTTCTTGACGCGCCGACAGCGCCGCTGCATCGGCGAGGACAAAGATCGATCCAAACACAGCTACCCTCAGCTTACCAATCATGGGCGCTCGAAGGCATTGAAGGTAACCAAACCTCAGAAAGAGCGACTCGATGAGATCGTTGCGCTCTGCAAGGAACTTGCACCGGGCGGAAGGGTAACCGCAGTTGAGAAAAGCCGTTTTGGGAACGTAAGCACCCGGCAAAGCACGCAGGACCAGCTTCACATCAGGAATCTGTTGAACATCCTTCGAGTGAACGCCGCACAGGCAGGCTGGGAAATGTCGCATGGTGCAATTGGCAAATGGCTTCGGGAGTTTGAACAAGGCTCGAAGACGCAGAGAATGGCCCACCCCAATCAGGCCAACATGTTTTCTGAGCTTGGCATTGATGTGCCAGCCACCGCAGTAAAGTGCGACGCCTTGGCCCAAAAACTCAGTTCGCGGGCCCTTCGAGACCTTGATGAAAAACGGTACCAGGCTTGCCTAAAAATCCAGAAGGAGAAGGAACGCGTGGTCTTCCTCGCAGAGCGTACGGATACGCTTGAGATATTCGCCGAGGCTCTTTCGCGAAATGGACAGCATAACAACTTCGTTGTTGGCAACCAGACGAAGGGCGACGAGCGCGCAGTAAAGGCTATTTTCGGCATCGGCCCTGATAGCTTTCAACGGATCAAGCAAGGGAAGTCCGTGGAGTCATATTTCCGCCCCGGTGGAAGGAACGCGCCAGATGGCCCAGCGTCTGTCTTCATGACTTACAAGATGGCAGAAGGCATAAATCTTCAATCAGCCGACACTTTGGTCCTTCTTGGTGTCACGTCAAATTTGAAGGAACTTATCCAAGGACTTGGACGCATCGACAGGATCGACAGCCAATTTGGCATTGTAAATTACCATCTCGTCGACATCCCCGTTGGTCAGTTCGCTTCCGACGAAAAGGTCGCCAAGCGTATCGAAAACTATAGGACTCTTTCCGGAGAAGAACTGATTGACGCCGTTCAGGAAGAAGGATCCGAGGACGCAGAGGTCATTCTTGAAAGCGTTATCAGCTATCTTCGATCCCCGAGACGTCTGCGCGACAATAATTTGCACGATGTCTTGTCTCGCACCAGAGGGACTATCGCCCCGGATCGCTATGATCTTATCAAAAAGGCTAAAATCCAAGGCACCTGGGGCGCGGAACTAGCTCTTCTTTCTGCAAGAGAGAGTTTCACGGCGCTACACCTCAGAGGAATTAACAAGCCCGCCAGTTTTTTACCTCCTCGACTCCTGATGTTGCGGCAATCTGAGAATGGCCTTGATCCAATCAGGGATCAGCTGAGCTGCGCGAATAAGCTTGAGGAGGCATACGAGAGAACAAAATCGCTCGGCATGGAACAAACTCGGATGAGCCTAGAAAACCTGTCTGGCGCTCTCGAGACCATCGCGAGCCAGCTTGGAAGGCTTACTGAGTGGGATCTGCGACCGGCCCGCGTCGAAAGCCTAATGAAAGCATGCGCCGAGTTCATGAGCCGGAGAAATGGAAACGATCTGGATGACCAAGAGCTGTTTGGGCATTTGTCTCTAGCCGCCGTGGAAATGATCTGTGAAAGCTGGAGTCGCCTTCTCGATCCATTCTGGGAACTGGCAAAACAGGAAGTGCGTGACAGCTTTGCGTATGAAGACCTACCAAAGGGCTACATAGCAATCCAAGCTATTCTCGAGAAGCTCGACCATGATGTTCACCGCTCTGCGGAAATTCACGAAATGATGTGTCAGGTCATAGAGGAAGCAGAGCACCTATCGCGAGATCACCAGCCAGAGATCGGTCGCCGCATTTCAGTTGTGTTTTTCTCGGACGGTGCAGGGAAGCACTGATCCAGCGGCTGCAATGAAAGACTGTCTTACACGAGGATGTTTTGCTCACGACAATAGCTGGCACCCTGACGACAAAAGTACGTTGTAGATCTCGTCGAATTCTTTCGGTGTCCGTGTGTTATCAGCTTCGTCGCCGTTTGGTACAAATATAACTGTCCCAGCGCGCCCCCGGGTCAAAAGAACGCGGTAGGTATTGATGCGATACTGTCGGGCGTCTTCTTTCTTGAGTAGTTGCCATTTGGGCGCTCGCATCTTCCTTGGGACCCAATCGTGATCATCCCAAGTCAAATCATTGCCCCAGCACAAACCTGCGTAGTCGACTTCCAAACCCTGACAGACGAATTCAGACAAAGGCGTTTCAAGCGCATTCGATGATCTGAAATCACCCGCTGGTTTCAGGAACCAATGAACAACGGAGCTGAGGTCGTCAGAGCGGGGCGATGGCGGTACGCCGTCTGCAACAAGGCGCGTTGCGCCACTGCTCGCGAGCAACCCTACCCGCTGGTCGCCGCGTCGACGCACCTGCAACCACGCCTTCATTTCTGATAAATCGCGTGTAACCAAAGCAGGCGGATGATCCATTTCGTTAGAGATTTCGCGCGCCAATTCGATATTGCCGTCAAGCAGGGCAGCGACCCAAGCACCATGGAGGTTGTTGCGATAGGCTCGAAGGTTTGAGTTCAAATGAAGATCCGGATCGTTCAAGAGCGACACGTCTGCGCCTGAGGCAATATCAAAAAAACCTAGCAAACCCTTTCGCTCAGCGAGCGCCTTGTCGGAGATATGCGCCGTCCAATCCTCAGTCTTCGCCAGCGCCTCACCCCACAGTGCCAAGCCACCTTCGCCTCGATTGATTTCTTGACCCGAACCAACCAGGCAAACGAGGCACGCCCAAGGAAGACGCCCCATGATTTCCAAGAAAAGTTCGGGTTCTGATTTTGCCCGCCCGAGCAACTTTAAACCTGTGTCAGCATCCCATGCGCGTTGTGCCTCATCGAACACGATAACGTTTTCTGGAGGATCAGCATCTGCGTCGGCATGATCTTTCAGATATCCGAGAAGTGTTTGAAGCGCCTGTTGCGCTTGGCGTTGCGCTTCCGTCGCTTTGATGCCCTCGCGGTGGCGGGCATCTTCCGCGATCGCTGCTTGCAGCACGAAAACCAGCGGTCGATTGCCACTGAGCAGCGCGGCAGGTTCTTCAGCGACGCGTCCAGCAGTGCCTGAGAACACCAGATCCAATCCCAGAAGCGTCTTGCCTGAACCCGGTTCTCCTGTGACGAAGCACACTACCTTCTTCTGGTCTCGACGCGCCTCGTTCGCGATCTTTTTTAAGCGATTGGCGGTACGTTCCAACGCTTCCGCGGTCGCATCGGCACGACCAATTTCTTTGACCGAATGCCCGGAATACAGACTGCGCGCTGCCGTCACAATATCAGGTGTCGGACTGTAGGTGGCGGCGTCGTATGCCTGCCAATCGATCTGATCACCGGTCGCTAAACACGTAATGGCAGTAAGAACGTCCGACAAACCTTCGCCATTCGTTCGAATGCACTGGCTCACGTCATCGATGAAGTCGATTAACCCAGGTAGAGCACTCGATGGTGCTTGATCACTGCACAGCACGGGGACGACGCGCTTCCCGTGACTCGCGGCATGGAAGTCTCTCAGGCAGAGCGCATAGTCGACCGCTTGATCCACGTCCGCACCAGAGAAAGTGGTAGATCCGATTTTGAACTCGACACACGCAATCATGTCGCCGATCAGGATGATTGCGTCGATCCGGCGTCCCAGTCGCAAGAGCGGCAACTCAAGAAGAATACCCCATTTGTCGCTGTCTGCTTTCGCCAGAGCATTTTTCAATAAATCGATCTGGATGCGCCAGGCACGTATCTGCTGCGTTTCGTTGCCGCTGTGTTCGGAACCCACTCGAATTGCCAGACGACCGAGGATGTCTTCGGTCGGTTGCGTCAGAAAATCAGGAACGCAAGCGGCGAAATAAGACTTAGTCAGCATGATGATGAAATTTCTTCAATAGGATTGCTTTTCAGGAATGACACCACGGACACCGCCACGCGGGTTCGGAACATCTCCGTCTCGACGCGGGATCAGGTGCACATGACAATGAAAGATCGTCTGCCCCGCAGACTGCCCCGCGTTCACACCGACATTAAACCCAGTGACGGTCTGGTCTTGGTCATGGATGCTTGAACGAAGATCGTCCAACATTCGACGGATTGCATTCAGTTCTGGTTGGAACAGATCAAAGTAGTCAGACACGTGGCGCTTTGGAATGACGAGCATGTGCAACCGCGTCACCGGAAATCCATCCCTGATCGCGTAGCATAGCTCGTTCTCGGCGATTACGCGATCCGCAGGAACCTCACAGAAGACGCATCCTGCCTCACGATACCCATAAGTCTCCGCGACTCCTCGAAAGTCTGCGTCATCCTGGTCGCGCTTGTTGGTATTGCATGTGATGCAGAGTGCTTGAAAGTTGCTCAGGTCGTCTTGGCCACCCTTGTTGCGCGGAATGATGTGATCGACATGGAGGGCGACCTCTTCCGCGGATGCGCCGCATAGTTCGCATCGGTATTTGGCACGTTTCAGAACTTCATAGCGCATCGATCCCGGGACATATCCCTTAGTGTTGGAACGGTGCTGCCAAATATTGCTGCCGCGGCGTCCAATGTAGTCAGCGATCTTCTCTTCACACTCGGCGATCAATCGGTCTCGGTCCTCGGCGTCCACATCGACGAAGTCCTTTAATCGAAAACCAATGATACGGTTTCCATCTTTGACGGGAATGACGACGCCGTTGTTAGTGAGAACCTTACCGACCATGTTCTTCGTGCGGATCTCATAATACTCGACCTGTGACCGATCGTGCGAAAGAAGCGCCTTGGCGATCTGTTCTACGCTCGCCTCACCGCCAGACCGCAGAAGTTCACGCAGCATAACGGGTTGATACACATGCGACATGCGCATTTGTTCAGTGATGTACCGGTGCAGCTGATCCACATTCATTGTTTGGACTTTAACGACACGCGTGCAGTCCACAAGCCGGAGTGCAGCTCGACTTCGCCATCTGTGCATGCTGGCATAAGGCAAGATAGTCGATCATGGTCACGCTTCCGCTGAAAGTCCAAAAAGTCCAGCGGACTCTTTCCGCAGGATTTTCCGCAGATGCCATGAGAGATTTCTAAGGTTTGAGTTTTGACCTTGAAGGTGTGTTTTCAGAAAGCAATTGATTTCGTTTCAGCACTGTGGGCGGAAAGTGGTTATTCTCCGCAGGTGCAGTGTTGCAGTGCCGCCTCCCAAGGATCGGACATTTCAAATGATGGAATCGAGCTTCGGCCTAAACCTCAGCTGTGCGCGCAAACCTTAGATTTAGGTGACGATTTATGATGTGGTTGCCGCGCGAACTCATCTATACAACCGGTATCGACATCCCAACGACTAAGGGCCATTGAGATTAATTCGTGAACAGCATCTTTCATATCCCTCGAACCCTTCGATCGGCGGATAGCACCTTTCCGGAGACCGACCTGCTAACCGCGCCAGGGGTTGCTATTATCTTAGCAGAGCCGGGGGCCGGAAAGACATCGCTTCTGGCTAGTCTTGGAAATCGCTTGGGTGTTCGACCGATAAGAGCGAGCGTATTCGACGGAGTAGAGGGTGCTCATTGTCTAGTGGTCGACGCATTGGACGAGGTTGCGCGGCTAGATGCGGCTGGGCTCATGCCACTACTGAAATCTGTAAGGCGTGCTGGCGCGGATCGTACAGTGATCGCTAGTAGATCGGGCGAGTGGGAGGCGGCACAGACTGCATTTGTCAGAGATCTGTTCGAGACGGAACCTGTTGTTATCCATCTCGAGCCGCTCGATGAGCATCAGCAGAATGCGCTTTTCGACAACGAGTACCCAGACGCCAACTTCGAGACGTTCAAGTCTGACGTGCGGAGGTTTGACCTTGATCCGCTCCTCGGAAACCCTCAGTTCCTGAAACTATTTGCGGCCGCGCACGCCGAGGGCGGTGGCGCGTTCTCCACTCGCGACGCGATTTTCGATGACGCGATAAGATTCCTCGCCCACGAAGCAAACGATCAGATCCCTCAACGGCACGCGCCGACGCGTACTCAGCGCATCGCATGGGCCGACGAGGTGTTCGCGAAGCTTCTGCTGTCGGGGGCCGACGGCGTCTCGGTTTCTGCGGGACTTGATGAGAGGACTTACCCTGCTCTTGGCGATCTCGGCATCCGTGGTGACAGC
This sequence comes from Ruegeria sp. CDSB029, assembly GCF_059611125.1. Classification (NCBI taxonomy): domain Bacteria; kingdom Pseudomonadati; phylum Pseudomonadota; class Alphaproteobacteria; order Rhodobacterales; family Roseobacteraceae; genus Ruegeria; species Ruegeria sp. CDSB029. The sequence continues at coordinate 84,952 of NZ_JBXWOX010000019.1, read as the reverse complement.
CAAGCGTCGATCCTCGACACACGCCTCTTTAAACCTGCAGCCCATTCAGGGAACCACGAGCCGGTGCACAGGATCGTCGCTGAATATGGCGCAGCACGTCACTTGATCCGTTTGATCAACGATACGAGCAACCCGTTTTCCACTCGCCAATGCCTTGCAATCATCGCGCCAAACGGAGTCTCGCGGGACGAACTGCGTGGGCTTCTAGGGTGGATGGCTGCACTCGGAACACAAGAGACGCAGGAAGAGATCATCGCGGTTGATCCCTATGCAGTTCTGTCCAACGGCGACCCATCGCGCCTTTCGCCGAGATCGAAGCGCCTATTGCTGGATGGTCTGGTTGCCTTGTCGGAAGAAGATCCCTTTTTTCGCCGAAACGATTTCTGGCGGAGTTTCAGCGCTTCGGGATTTTTCACTGCCGATACGGTCGATGCCGTTCGAAACATCCTCAATCAACCGGAGGACGGAGGACACCTCAAGTCGCTCGTCTTTCAACTTCTGGAAGGGTCCTCGGCAATTGACGACCTTGTTCCGGAGCTTGAAAACCATCTTCTCGATCCGGTGTCGACTGAGAGAGTTAGGGTTGGAGCGCTAGACTGTTTGCTTGACTGCCAAGGGTATCCTTGGGAGCCCATACTTAGTCATCTTGCCAACGAGAACACACACATCGCGTCGCGTATATCGGTGAAAATAATCCAGAGTATTGGACTAGATCAAGTTGCGTGTGAAACGATATTGCGCATGCTTGCGTCCAGCGCGGCTTTATTCGAAAGGGGCGACGACCGTGTAATTGGCTCTCGTTATCACATTCGTCGACTGGCCAAAGAATTTGATTTGCGTCTGACGGTTTGGTCTCTGGACCGATTGACGGACGGGTTGTCCTGCGTATGCGGAGCACAGTCTGCCATACTATGTCATTGCCGGGACGGTATCAGCAAGATCGCCGGACTTCTGCTCGATAACTACTTTGAAATAAGTCTGGGACCGCATGATCCGGCGCGGCTTTGGCGTTGGCTGGAAGGGTTGAACTTCCACGGCTCCAAAGGCCCAGATGACAGTGCTGCTGTTCGCGCATTGCAGATCGATGATAGTCTGCGCTTGGCAATTCAAAAGCTCGTGCTTCAAGATCGAAGTTCCGAGGATGCTGTTTCCAATGCCTTCTTTGATTATCTCCATGGCCATCATGGCCATACGGGGCTTAAATTAATGCAGCCTGACGTTTGGTTCTTGGTGGATTGGGCATTTCAGACTGAGAACGATGTCGTGTGGGGGCGTCTGATCCCGAACCGCCCAAGCGTTTACTACCCAGCGAGTTGGCAGCCCGACCCTTTAAGAAGCCACATGCGCTCTCAGGCGCGCGAGAAGCCAGTTTTTTTGCGCAGGTGGTCCGAGATAGAACGACGTCGTCGCCAATTCGAATACAGACATAGGGAACCGAGATACCGCTTCCTCAGCCGTCAGCGGCGGAGAGATCAGCGCTTTGAAGACGCGAACAACCGTTCGCTTGAAGAAAATAAAGACTTGATACAGCGGGGCGAGCATTTTGGTTGGATCCGCCACATGGCGAGCATTTATCTGATCGAGCCTGAAAAGCTTGCAGAAGAGTTTGGTCGCGAGATTGATGTGCCGCTGGTGCTTCGGAACGCGCTTTCAAACCTTTCGGCAAAAGTGCCGACGCTTGAACAGTTGGGGATGCGCCGCGGGACTGTGATCGCGCGGATCCTACATGCTGGTTGTCTCGCGGAGTTCCGCGCGATCGGTCACCTAGACTCCGTAAGCGAAGATGTTCTTAAAGCTGCCAAGACAGATCTGGGCGGATACGACAAGATTCCCGACGCTGAGGCGGATGCTCTGGAGCAGGAGATCGACCGCCGCCTTCTGTCCGCGCCGCGCGCAGCGGAAACATTCTTAAGACAGCTTGTGGAGCCCGCACTTGAGGCAGGGGAGTTACCAACGTCCATCCATTGGTTGAGCCAGAACACGTATTTCGCCGCTCTTCAGTCAACACTTCCTCTGGTGTGGCTGCAGAGTTTCCCCGGAATGGACGAAACATCGAGGGATCGTTTGTTCGACCTCACTGCTCAATACGGGGATCGATCAGCATTGACCGCGCTGATCGTTGAGCGCTGCGACGAACTTCTCGCGGGTATCAACCCGCATCGGTGGGAGGCGCAACGCATGTTTTGGTTTCTGCGTCATGCCTTCTTCGTCGATGAGCCCGATCCGCAGATCTGGGCGTGGCTTACAAGAAATCCCGAAACGATCTTTGCGTTTGAAGGTCAGCGAGAGAACCGCAGGCACTCGGAGAGTGAAAGCGGTTGGCCCGCTCTCTCTGCCCAAAAGATTGCACTAGTTCTCGACGCGTTCGTCGATGAATGGCACGAAGTCGAATTGCCGAACAGTTGGGGTACGAGTAGCCCCCGAGAGGAACGCGCCTATCGCTATCTTACGGAAATCGTCTGGGCAATTGGCCGTGACGACCCGGACAACGCAACAACGGTCATCGATGACTTAAGGTCAGATCAGCGTTTTGTAAGTTTCGACCAAACGCTTAGAAGCATTCGGTCCGAGTCCATTCGAAGGCGAGCGCTTCGCGACTTTCGACCACCGTTACCCAATCAGGTGGTCCAGATGCTTGAGGTTTCTCAACCTGTGACAGTTGAACAGCTTCGGGCTGTAATGGTCGAGCGGCTAGAGTCACTTCAATCGGAAATTCGAGGTAGCGATCTAGACATTGGCGCGCTGTTCTATGACGGCGGTCGCAGGATCGACGAGAACACGGCGACCATGCGCATCGTCACCCTGCTTCGTCCCCGCCTCCAGCCACTTGGACTTTCGGACGCCTTGGAACACCAGTTGGCACTAGGGAACCGTTGCGACATTACGGTCGCCACTATGGTGAATGGCCAGCGTAGGCTTCTTGTCATCGAGGTCAAAGGCCAGTGGAACAGAGAGTTGTTTACTGCGGCCCAAGCGCAATTGCACAACAAGTACGCGATCCATCCTGACGCAGCCGAGCAAGGCATTTTTCTCGTGCTCTGGTTCGGGGGAAACGAGACAATTGCTGGACGTCGCGACGCATCGATTTCGAACGCCGACGCGCTGGCGGATCGAATAGCAGAGGCAGTCCCGGACGACTTGCGAAAAAGGCTGGATATCATTGTACTGGACCTGTCGGTCCAGCGCAGTCGCTGAGGTCACATTCTATATGGGGCAAGATCTTCAGTGAACGCTCATCTAACAAACGAGCACTTTGCGCTTCGCCTTCTTGCCGCTAAAAGATCGTAGGCAGTGTATCAGTTTACCTACCATGTGGTCATATCGAAGCCAGAATCCGTCCGCTGTCACCCAAATTGTCACCCAAAGGCGAAAACACTCTTTGAGGCAAACGCGTCAATTCAGATAAGTGTCTGTTTTTATTTATTTTTAATGGTGCCCGGGGGCGGAATCGAACCACCGACACGAGGATTTTCAATCCACTGCTCTACCCCTGAGCTACCCGGGCACGGGAACGGCGTTTACCGTTGGGTGGAGGCCTTCTATGACTTGCTACAGGCAGTGTCCAGAGGCTTTTTCACATTTTTTCAATGTGGACGTTGTTGCTCTGGTTCGGGATCGGAAACTTCTGTTTCAACGTCCTCTTCCCGCTGCGATGGAACCGCGTAGGACCCGTTCAGCCACTTGGCCAGATCAATATCAGCACACCGCTTCGAACAGAATGGCCGAAACTCGGTTACAGACTTTTCTGCGCAGATCGGGCAGCTCATTTCAGCACTTCCGACAACGGGATACGGCCGCGTTTACGCTGTAGCTCGTAGTGGCCAAGAGGGGTCCAGCCTGCCAGCGTGGTTTCGACCGAATCTGCCTTCAACGCAGCGCGCAGAGAGGCCTCGAACCCACGGCGATCCTTTTTAGGCATTGGTGCTAGGTCCAGAGTGATTTGCCCCCCAAGACCGCGAACGCGCAAGGCACGGGCAAGCCCCTTGGCACAGGCGAAATTGACCTTGGTTCCGGCTGCCATCGACGTGTCGGACCCGGTGTTGACATCCACAGCGACCAAGGCCCGGGTGGGCTGAATATATAGATGCCCGCCTCCGGGCAGTGGCTCGGAAATACCACGCGCCACGTCCAATGCATCCAATACGCCATGCGTTTCGAAACTGCCCGGCTGTGTCACGACCTCAGCTGGGTCAGTCCAGTCGCGCCAGGCCAGAACATGGGGTTCGTCACCTTCCAGCAGCAGCTCGGGCTCAGTTCCCGGATCGTTCAAAACCTGATCCGCATGGGCCAGCATCGCACCGATATCTTCGGCGATTTCAGCCGCACCTTCGCCCTCACAACAGGACCGCAGGATCAGGCCATGGCTGCTGCCCTCCATGCTCTCATGAGCGATTTCAAGAAGGCGGTCACGCTCATCTTCGTCGTGGATGGAACGTGAGATATTCAAACCGGGCGCATCAGGCGTAACGATAGCATAGCGGCTTTTGAACAGAACCCGATCGGTCACTGGCAGCGCCTTACCGGGTTCGGCATAGCCCGTCACCTGAACCAACATCAGTGCACCGGGTGCGAGCCCTTTGATCTGTCGTAGAAAGGCCGGACCGTCAGGTGTGGTCAGGAACATGCCGCCCTGCCCTTTGACCGGTCGGTCGGCACGGGCACGGTAAATCGTACCCGGCGCGGGTGCGTCAGCTGCAATCAGGAAATCGTCCAGCTGACCGTCGACCATAAGGGCGGCAGCTTCGCGGTTTTCGATGTGATCCAGAACAATGGTTCGACCCTTCATGACACCTCACTATACAGGGGATAGCCGATGCCTTGCAAAAGCGCGGCAGTCTCGGACAGGGGGAGCCCCACGATGCCGGTAAACGAACCAGAAATCCACGGGATGAATGCCCCGGCGGGGCCTTGAATGGCGTAAGCGCCTGCTTTGCCCTTCCAGTCTCCGGTCGCCAGGTAAGCGTTGATTTCGACGTCTGACAGGCGTTTGACCTTGACCTGAGACACCACATCACGTTGCAGAACGCGGTCCCCACGCCGTACAGCGACCGAGGTGATTACGCGGTGCCGTCGACCGGACAAAGCATGCAGGAATTCAGCCGCCTGGCCCGCGTCTTCCGGTTTTCCAAGAATACGGCGACCCAGTGCGACAGTGGTATCCGCACAAAGAGTTACATCGTCGCCATCGGCCTGTACCGCCTGCACTTTTGCCCGCGTAATACGAGTGCAATAGGGCACCGGCAGCTCACCTTTCAACGGCGTTTCATCAATGTCGGGTGCACGGATGGCATCGGGCCGCACGCCAAGCTGGGCCAACAGGTCCAGCCGCCTTGGGCTGCCCGATCCTAAGATAAACGCCATTGCGGCAGGCGTTACTTGAAGCGGTAGTTGATCCGACCCTTGGTCAGATCATAGGGGGTCATCTCGACCTGAACTTTGTCGCCGGCCAGAACACGGATGCGGTTCTTGCGCATCTTGCCTGCCGTATGTGCGATGATCTCATGGCCGTTTTCCAGCTCGACCCGAAACGTCGCATTAGGCAGGAGTTCCTTCACGACACCGGGAAATTCGAGCGTATCTTCCTTGGCCATGTTGTCTCCACATTTAAGTTGCACCCGCAGAATCTGCGGGGATGTGCGCTTAAATGAGCCTATTTTGGCCCTATTTCAAGGGCGGAATCACCTATAGGGCGGATATTGTGACCGAATTGACTCGGGGTGATTGCTCATCCCAATGAGTTCGGTTGAGGACATGGCCATCAGACCGCACACCGGCGATGGCCGACATGTCGACCTCAGCATAAGTCCAGCCGGGTTGGTTCATGGTGCCTTCGGCCAGCACTCCGGTCGCGGGAAAGCCCTTGTCAGGTGGACCGAATATACCGCCAGTGCCGGTGTTCATATCAACAGCTTCGGACCATTCATAAGCGCCAACCAAAGACGACATCACCGTAACGCATTGATTTTCCAATGCCCTGGACATCGCGCCGATACGCACCCGCCAATAGCCTGACAACGCCTCGGTGCAGGATGGGACAAGGATAAGGTCTGCCTCGCTAAGAGCACGACCCAACAGCGGGAACTCACTATCGTAACAGATCAGCACCCCGATTTTGCCCAGCGCAGTATCGAACAATTTCAGCGGGCCGCCAGGGGCAATATCCCACGACTCGCGTTCGAACCGGGTCATGATCTGTTTGTCCTGGTGGTCCTGTTTGCCATCTGGGGCATAGAATGCAGCCCGGTTCACAGGTCGACCAGGGCCATCCACAACCGGGGCCGATGCGCCCAAAATGTACGTCTTGTACTCCAGCGCGAGGCGCCGGTGCAGATTTCGCACATCCGCCATCCGATCCGAGACCGCGTGGATCGACCGCTCCAGATCACCCGCCACCTCGGCCCCGTCGAGCGTAGACAGCTCCATCGCGCCATATTCAGGAAAAACCAGCAGGTCCGCCCCCTGCCCCGCGGCGTCTGAGACCCAGCGGTCCAGCTTATCTTCATACTGCGCCCAGCTGTCGAGCCAATCGAGGTTATAGGCGGCAGTAGCGACTTTCATGGGCTATCCTTGCGGTCCAAACTCGGGCGAATTTAAGTGTGAATTCGCGGGCTGTATAGCCCCATCCTGACACCTTGGGTTTTGAGTGACCATTTCCGCTATGACCCCGAACTGTCAAATGCCGCAGGATGCATGAATGACGGCCAAACCTTGCTCTTGTCGGAAATGAGCGGCCAACGAAACCGTCATTGTTGACCGGTGAACCAGCACACAATTCATTTTAAAGTGCTGGTATGTCAGCATGCAACCATCTGTCAGTCTGCAAGAGACAAATTCAGTTGATGTCTTGGCAATGATGAGAGAGCCTGAGGGTCGGTTCCGAGGGGCCATCAAACACGCACCCAATAATCCAGTTCAGCTTAGGGAGAATGAAAGTGACGAATGCAACCTACAAGAAAATCGATGTCGTCGGCACGTCAACGGAATCTGTTGATGCAGCTATCAGGTCGGGTATCTCAAAGGCGGCTGAGACAGTTAAAAACCTTGATTGGTTCGAAGTTTCGGATATCCGAGGTCACATAACGGATGGCGAAGTTGGTCACTTCCAGGTCGCTATGAAAATCGGGTTCAGGCTCGACTAAGACAAGGCACAAGAACAGCAAAAGACCGATTTGTCCGCAGAGCAGACGAAAACTATCTACAGATCCCGCATCCAAAACTGCAGTCGCTTTGCTGTCTCGCCCTCTTCGCCAACATCCTTCCACGAAAACTGCGCGATCACACCGGGCAGCGGCTCATATCCCCGCGCGCGCCAGAAGGTATCCAAGGGGCGATAATTATTGGGCCGCATGGGGTGGTCTGGGGCGCGCTGTACACTGCAAAAGGCGCATTTTCTGTAGCCCAGCTTGCGCGCGTGTGCCTCGCGAAGGTCAAAAAACTTATGCCCAACCCCCTGCCCCCGATAGTCCGGCAAAAGGACAGATTCGGCGCAGTAGAAGATGTCGGTCAGGTCCAGGCCCGAGCCTTCAAAGGCGGCGGCGAAATCATCAGCGTGATCGGTCAGAGGGGCACCGGTTGAAGTGCCTATCAGGCGGTCACCATCGAACGCTCCAACAACGACCGCTTTGTCGCTGTCACGGTAAGATTGCAGGTACTTCCGCTCGTAATCGATGTCGCCGTCATACAGATACGGCCATGCCCGAAACACTAGAATCCGCAAACGCGCCACATCGTCCAAAGCATTTGTCAGCGCCGCGCCAGTCAGGGGGCGGACAGCTGTAACCTCAGCCATTCGAAACCTGCTTTGTCCAGTCAGCGAGGTTGTAGAACGTGGTAACGCGGGTGATCTTGCCGTCTTTCAAGTCAAAGAACGACCCAGCGGGCAAGCGATAGGTCTGGCCGTGGGCTTCGGGCAAACCCTCATCCGTTTGCAGATAGGTGCCGTTCACAGTGAACTCGGCCGAAGCGCGGGTGCCGCCTTCGGCCTCAAACACCACGATGTCCGTCAGGTGTTCCTTGTAGCAGCGGTTCATATGGGCGCAGAAGGCTGCAAATTTTTCCTTGCCAGTGCGGATCTGGCCTTCGTTCACGTGATGCGCCACGTCATCTGACAGGCAAGCCAGCATGCCGTCGACGTCACCGGCATTGAAAGCGTCGAAATAGGTTTTGACGGTCTGGTTCATGGTCACTCCGTAGGTTCGCCCCAGCGACCTTTGAGATGCTGAATGATCTGGTCGCGGGTCTGTCGGTAGTGAATTAACTTGTCTGCGCGGCTTTCGCCCAGTCCGGTAGGGTCCATTATTGGCCAATAATCGACATCCAAGTGAAAAATGCGCGTCAATTCCAGAGCCTGGCGCTGACTGGCTGGAGACAACGCAACGATCAAGTCGAACGAGCTGAGGTCGTCACCCCATTCCTGCATCTCATCAAACGAGCGGGACCGATGGCGGGACAGTTCAACGCCGACTTCCTGACAGACAGCAATGCAAAATCCGTCAATCTCAAGGTCATTTCGCACACCGGCGGACTGCACATAAGTGCCCGTACCATAGAACTTTTTCATGAGCCCTTCGGCCATAGGGGACCGAACCGCGTTATGGTCGCAACAAAACAGGACCGACTGCGGTAAAGGCTTCACGCGTCAGCCCCCGAAATGCAGCACGCAGATCAGCGTGAAAAGGCGACGCGCGGTATCGGTATCTATGTCGGCCTTACCTTCAAGTCGCTCCTGCAAGACGCGGCTGCCTTCGTTGTGGATGCCGCGACGGGCCATGTCGATGGTTTCGATCTGGCTGGGCGGCAGGGTTTTTACCGCGTTGAAATAGCTTTCGCAGATCTGAAAATAATCTTTGACCACTTGCCGGAACGGCCCCAGCGACAGGTGAAACTCAGCTGCCTTTTCCTCGGCCTCGGTGGCTATGTCAAAGACCAGCCGCTTATCGCGGATCGACAGCTGCACACGGTATGGTCCATCAGGCGTGACACGGTCATCGCGCACCGGCAGCGCAAAGCTGTTTTCTTCCAGCAAATCATAGATCGCAACCTTACGCTCCTGCTCAATCTCGGGGGTCGGCGGAGGCAGGTTTCGGTCGTCAAGTTCGATGTGCGAGATACGAGTCATAAGGCGTGGTCCGTTCAGGTCGGGACAGACTTATAGCAACAAAATTAAATGGGCAACGCACACAGACCATTTCCTGACAAACTCGCTACAACGGGTGATCCGAAGGGTCGATTCCGTGCTTCCGCAGCAGGGTGTCGACAAGCGAGCCCTTGGCGATTTCACGACCCTGAAAAATCTTCCGAAACCAAGATCCAAAGAAATGCACGGACATTTTGTTCTGCCAGTCCAGAAACTCGAGCGCCGACATATCCGGATCGTTCCAGTGCTTTCTGTACCTAAGAGGAATCGCGTAAAGCTCGGCGCGGGCAGAACACATATCATGTTCCGGCGTGTTATAAATGTAGTGAAAGAACAAAGGTGGCCCAAAGGTCGAAAGCGGCAAACTCCAGACAGTTGATCTGCCGAATATGTCGATGTAGCTCTTTCGCCGATCCTCTGCCCACCAGGGCGGAACAAGGTCGCTGGCAAAAGCAAAATCACACATTTTTTTCAATGCCAGGCTGTCGCTTGGCAAGGCAACAACACCATTCATCATACGCCGACGTTTCATATTCGCCTTAGGAAACAAGTAACCCTGTTTGGTCTCGAACGGTCTGTTCGCGTAGGCATCGGCATCCACCCAGATATAGTCGGTATCCTGCATAAGCTTCAGGCGGAACAGATCCGCATGAACGGCAACGGATCGGGTGATCGGGTCGCGGTAAATCTCGGACGTATCAAATACTTCACGTGCGTCACGCGCCTCGATGTAATCCGGAATATCCTCGAGATCGCCATAGTGGTAGACGATCGGCTTCTGGTCCACATCCGCGAAGGATTTCAGGCACAAATGCTCTAGAAAACTAAACCGTTTGCCGATCCAGAGTGTTGCCACGCGTTCCAAGTCTGGCTCCTTTGTGCCGGGTCGTCTTGCGGCTAGGGCGCCGTTGAACACCCATCTGCTTCAAGCCCAATCCATGAAAACCAATACAGGTTCACAACAGGTGTGACCCCATGGCCATAAACCTTCAGCCATTCAGGCGCTTCAGCCGCGCCGTGACAGACAGCCCATGCGCCTCAAGGCTTTCGGATTGTGCCAGTTGCTCAGCTGCTGGTCCGATTGCACTCAGGGCTTCTGGTGTCATTTGGCTGAGTGTGGTGCGCTTGAGAAAATCCATCACGCTGAGACCGGAGGAGAAGCGGGCCGAACGGGCCGTCGGCAGCACGTGGTTGGGGCCGCCAACATAGTCTCCAATGGCCTCGGGCGTGTACTGGCCCAAGAAGATAGCGCCAGCGTGGACAGTCTTGGCGCTCAGCGCGACCGGGTCGGCCACGCATAACTCAAGGTGTTCGGGCGCGATGCGGTTCGACAATGCCGCCGCCTCGTCAAAATCACGCACGGTGATGATCGCGCCGAAATCACGCCAGCTGGCCCCCGCGATTGCGCGGCGTTGCAGGGTTTCAAGGCGTTTATCGACGGCTTTGACGACAGCCTGCCCAAACCCGGCGTCATCTGTAATCAGAATCGACTGCGCGCTTTCGTCATGTTCTGCTTGGCTAAGCAGATCCAACGCGATCCAGTCGGGGTCGTTGTCCTTGTCGGCAATCACCAGAATCTCGGACGGGCCGGCAATCATGTCTATGCCAACCTTTCCAAAAACGCGGCGCTTGGCGGCGGCGACAAAGGCGTTGCCCGGCCCGGTGATCTTGTCGACGGGCGCGATACTGTCGGTGCCATAGGCCAGTGCGGCAATCGCCTGTGCACCGCCTACACGATAGACTGTATCCACACCGGAAAGCTGCGCCGCCAGCAGGACCAGCGGGTTCACCTGCCCGTCCGGCGTTGGCACCGCGATGGCCAAACGCTCGACTCCCGCAACCTTGGCCGGGATTGCGTTCATCAGCACTGATGACGGATAAGATGCCAGCCCGCCGGGCACATAAAGACCAGCAGACGACACTGCAGACCAGCGCCACCCCAGCGTTGCGCCTGCTTCATCGGTCCACGCGTGATCCTCAGGCATCTGCCTTTCGTGATAGGTCCGGATACGGTCGGCAGCCAATTCCAGCGCGGCCCGATCTTCGGCCGAGACCTGATCCACAGCCTCAGTGATCTGTTCAGCGCTGAAGGCCAATGTTTCGGGGGTCAGCTCCAGCCGGTCAAACTTGGCGGTCAGTTCGATCACCGCCGCATCGCCGCGTTTCCGCACGTCATCGATAATCTCAGCGACAACGGCGTCCACATCCGGGCTGTCCTCGCGCTTGGCGGACAATAGTGTTTTGAAGGCGGTCTCGAATTCAGACGACGTCGTGTCGAGGAAAACAGGCATGTTCTGGCACTCCGGAGCGTTTGATCGGGACATACCGCCCAGATGGGCCGGCCTCAACCCTCAGTCCTGTAGGTGCAGCGATTTGCGCATACTCAGACAGGGCACGTCATTGCGCTGACTGCATCCTCCGGTGGCTTCCCAGCCGTGCCGCGCATAGAAACCCTGTGCCGTTTGGGTGGCTTCAAGCTGCCCCTCGGTACAGCCAAGAGCGATTAGTTCCCGCTCAAGCGTCTTCAACAAAGCACCGCCAATACCGCAACCAATGTGACCTGGATCGATATACAAAAGCGTGACTTCTCCGGCTTCGGTCAGCCCACCGACTGCCGCAGGCTGCCCGTTATTCTCGGCGAGCCAGATTTGTGCCCCGTTCCTGATCCAGCCTCTGATCGTCTCCGGATCTTTGTTTGCGACCCATTGTGCGATCACCTTAGGATCATCCTGATGGTCCGCCTTGCAAAGCTCGGTAATTGACCGGACCAGAACACGGCTCAGATCGAACACGTCGAAAACGGTCGCACGGCGCAGCACCAGACCCTGTGGGGGTCCGGGGAATGCCTGCGCTATGCCGCGCTTATTCCGGATGGTGCGGTGCCTGACCGGAAGGGGCCTGATACGGCCGGGTCACGTCCTTGAGGGTGACATCCAGCGCCTCGACCGACAAGCGGATCGTACCATCTCCGGCCAGTGTTAGCATGATCTGCCCGGCACCGTCTTCGCCCGCTTCGAAATCAATCGACAGCAGGGACATCACCATTTCCTTGTCGCCGCGTTCGACCCCTTGGCTCGCCACAGAAAGCACTGAATCGAAAACCAGAACCGACTGCACCCGTTCAAACGGGCGGTCGCGGCGGGCGGCGGCATCTTTGTCTTCCCAGCGGAACCGGTTCAGCAACAGGCCAAAGCGACGTTCAGAGGGCCGCCACGTCATCTCGGTGATTGGGAAAACCGCATCCTGCGCCAGGGTCGAAATCACCTGAAGGTCATCGGCGTCCTCGGCCCCCAGATTCAGTGGGGCTTCGCGTCCGTCTTCGAAACTTGCATCTGTCATTGGCCTTTGATCCGTTCAATCTTCGCGCCCACGCCTTCCAGCTTACGCACCACATGTTCATATCCGCGGTCCAGATGATAGACCCGACTGACGGTCGTTTCCCCCTCAGCTGCCATTCCGGCCAGAATCAACGAGACTGAGGCCCGCAAATCCGTCGCCATCACGGGCGCTCCCTTCAGGCGTTCAACTCCGGTCACGGTCGCTGTACCGCCATGCACTTCGATATTTGCGCCCATGCGCACCAATTCGGGGGCATGCATGAAGCGGTTCTCAAAGATACGTTCTTCCAGAACCGAAGTTCCCTCGGCCGTGCACATCAGTGCCATCATCTGCGCCTGCAGGTCGGTCGGAAAGCCGGGGAATGGCTCGGTCACCACATCCACGGCGCTGACACGACCGTTCTTGCGGACAACCTTCAGGCCATTTTGAGTTTCTTCGACATGCACGCCTGCCGCATCCAGCTTGGCCGCAAAGGATTCGACCAAAGCCATACGACCTCCCAACAGCTCAACCTCGCCGCCGCACATCGCAGGGGCCAGCATATAGGTACCCAATTCAATCCGGTCGGTCACCACCTGATGTGTTGCACCATGCAGCCGATCTACGCCCTGAATCTCGATGGTCGAGGTCCCCTCACCCGAAATTTGCGCACCCATCTTGCGTAGGCACTCAACCAGGTCAACAATCTCCGGCTCACGTGCGGCGTTCTTCAGAACGGTCGTGCCTTTGGCCAGCGTGGCGGCCATAACGATGTTCTCAGTTGCGCCCACCGAGGCAAAGCGCATCTCATGCACTGCGCCTTTCAGCCCACCCGGGGCTTTGGCGTGCAAGTAACCGTCTTTAAGCTCGATCTCGGCGCCCAGCGCCTCAAGACCTTCGACATGCAGGTCCATCGGTCGTGCACCGATGGCACACCCCCCCGGCAACGACACAACAGCCTGTCCAAAACGCGCCAGCAAAGGACCCAATACCAGATTGGACGCCCGCATCTTGCGCACGATCTCATAATCCGCCGTCTGACTGAGCAGATCATGGCTGGACATCGCCAGCACCTGCCCGTCCTGCAGCGAAGACACTTCTGCCCCCAGCGATTGCAACAGCGCAGTCATTGTTTTGATGTCACTCAGCCGCGGCGCATTGGTCAGCGTCAGCGGTTCTTCGCTGAGCAACGTTGCGGGCATCAGCGTCAGGCATGCGTTCTTGGCCCCCGCAATCGGTATCTGACCGTTCAGCGGCCCGTTGCCCGTTACCAAAATCGAATCCATCTGCTCTTATCCCTCGTCCTTGCCGGTCTTGTCCCCGGAAGCTGCCCGCGCCTTGGCTTGCGCCTTGCGCCGCGCCATATTTGCCTTGAGCGCGGCCTTAAGCCGTTCTTCGCGCGCGTCCCCGGATTTACCGTCTTTTTTGGGTGAATTTTTGTCTGCCATTGTCTTTCTCTACAGGAGACGAAAAAAACCGTCCAGACACCCTTGCGCCGCGTTTCGTTTGAGTCTAATCACCCGCCCACAGCGCTGCTGTAGCTCAGAGGTAGAGCACTCCCTTGGTAAGGGAGAGGTCGAGAGTTCAATTCTCTCCAGCAGCACCATGATTTCCTTATATTCCTCAAAAACTTACGCCGAACCAACGGCTTGCACTTACAGACTCCTACACACGAGTCCTACACAGTGACCCTTACCATGCCTACACCAGTCAAAGACAAAAAGAGCGGAATATACTACGTTAGGGTGCGCGTTCCGGCGGACCTTAGGGGAATCGTTGGTCGCTCCGAGGTGTCAAAGTCACTCCGCACCAGAGACCCATCAGAGGCCAAAGAGAGATTTGCGGCTGAATACGCTAAAATCCAAAAGCGATGGGCCTCCCATCGGGCAATGCCTGAACCACTCCCTTTCAAAAAGATAGTCGCGCTTTCGGGGCGCGTGTACTTCCGCCTTATGGAAATGTTGGAGAATGAACCGGGCGAACCTGCGATTTGGAACCGAGTATTAGAACTGAGCCAGCAGGCGGAGGCTACCGAAAGTGGTATGGAAAAGTGGTACGGAGAGGTCGCTGACGACATTTTGGCGAAAGAAGGAATCGCTGTAAACAAACCGACGCGGGCCCGTTTACTACGTGAAGTCCATAGGTCTTGGACACAGGCAGCTAGCCAGCAATTGAAGCGATCGGAGGGCGACTTTACCCCAGACGCTAAGGCTAATCGCTTCCCTGAATGGAAACTGATAGACGCGCCGACAGTAGCAACTGAAGGTCCCACACTCACCAGTCTTTTTGAACGTTGGAAAAAAGACCACTTGAGCAACGGAAAGGCACCTGCAACAATCGACGACTTCGCTCAGAAGACGGAAGCATTAATTGCATATCTGGGTCACGAGGACGTCTCAAAAATGAAGCCCAAGGATATTGCTGACTGGTGCGACTACTTGCGGGACGAGAAAGGTTTGAAACCCAAGACGATTGGGCGAAAGTACCTAGCCGCAATAAAGGCCGTTTTAAAATTGGCGCGATCAAAGTTTTTGATCGAAAGTGACCCATCGGCGGACGTGTCCGTCAAAGTCCCTAAACCGATTTCTGAGCGTTCTAAGGGCTTCACAGACTACGAAGCGAGAAGAATACTACGACACGCCAACGAAGCTCTAAAGGACGCCTCACGGGCCACCCACAATAATAAGCTTGCTTGCCGTTGGATACCTTGGATATGCGCTTATACGGGCGCGAGGGCGGGTGAGATCGCGCAACTCCGCAAACAAGACTTAATCAACGACAAAGGTATCCACTGTCTTGTGATCACGCCAGATGCAGGTAGCGTAAAAGCGCGTCGATATAGAACCGTTCCGCTTCATCCTCACCTAATTGAGATTGGCCTCCTAGTCTTCATAAACAGCGCCAGCGCCGGCTATCTTTTCCACGACGGGGGCAATAGCCCAGAAGAGGCACTCCGGTTGTCCCAAAATGCCCGCGATAAGGTTGGCGACTGGGTTAGGAACAAAGTGGGTATAACGGACCCTAGAATACAGCCAAGCCATGCGTGGCGACACCGATTTAAAACACAGGCTCGAAACGCCGACGTTGATGTGGTCTATCAAGACGCCATATGTGGCCACGCTGGGCGCAACGCCGGTGAAGATTATGGGGACTACCCGGTTGAAACGCTATATCGTGAAATCCACAAACTACCCCGAATTTTGTTAGATTGAGTGGTTTGAATTTGTCTTCGAGGACATTATTGCAACTACGGGCAAGGACTCCTCAACTGAAGAGATCACGGCAGGTAAGACTTGCCGCAGCGATTAGTGGCGCTGAACGCATGGTTGCACTGGCTATGTGAAGTCAACTTTACCGCCAAATCAGATTATTACGGGGCCATATTGTCAGCGGTACAACCTCTGCAAATGACAGCCAACTATTAGCAAAAGCATAAACTGTTGACGCATTTGCTCTGCGCCCACTACCGTAAACACTATTAACAGGTGTTATTTTTAGGTGCGGGTAATGAGTATGACTGACTATTTCTTGAATGAAGATTTTAACGACGGCGTTCTTAACGGAGAACCTTGGACTTATCGCAATGATGTAGAAGAAACGTCAGGTTACTTGCTTCTCACGATGTCCGCGACTGATCAACGCGCCAATGCGATTGTGACATTTCCTGAGAGTTTGTTTGAAGCTTCAATTAACTACGATCTCTTCATGCACTCGACCGGATCAAATTTTCTCGGCGAAAATAGCATGTACTTCACGACTGCTGATGGCGAATTCATTGAGGTGCGATTTTATACATCGAGCTCCACTCATGGCCCAGACTACGGTTACGATCCAAACAACTACGATCTACCTAAGCTATCAATTTTCTACCCAGATGGCTCGCGCGACGACATTTATTCAACCGGGGCAAATACTTCGACTTTTTTCGATACGTGGACCGAAGTAACAATCAACTTTGACTCTTCCAGTGGATCTATATCTGTCGATATGGAGTCTGACGGCCTTGTCGATATTAGCTTTTCCAACATAGAACTCGCCGGAGCCACTCTGGATCAATATACGCTCGGTACATATGGCTGGTACACAGGCCACTATTCAAGAGTGGATGATTTCTCCGTTGAAGGAAGCACACAGCCGTCTCAAAATACGCTAGTTTTCTTTGATGGCTTCGACCGCTCCGATAGCGAGACGGTTGGGAATGGCTGGGTCGAGGTGCATGAAACGCAGCCCAGCGATACTGCGTATGGTTCTTCTACACTCAGTATTGCCGGGGGTTATTTAGCGTTTAGCTACGATGCCCAAGGCAACCTGCCGCTTCCCAGTGATCTTCTACAACCGTATATGACACACGATCTGCCTACCGACCTCGGAGAAACGGGTTTCGAAATTCAATTCACTTTTACACCAGGTGACGATGAACGCGTCAGCCACTTTGTAGGTGTAGCAAACTCGAGTTCCGGGCAATATCTAGCAGAAGTCATTGGGCCAACATTCTACATTCCAGGCTCCGGCTTCGGTATAGAACTTTATCGCTCGGACGATACGACTTTGAACTCGGGTTTTAACCTTTATCGGTTCAATGAAGACCAGAACTTCGAATTCGACAATTTCCTGAGCCAAGAAGTAGTCCTCACTAGGGAACTCACTTCATTTCAATTCGAACAAGAAGATCAGATCGACGTATCCTTTCAGGTCTCAACTGAGGGCACTTGGACCGTTAACATCTCAAACGGGGCAATCACCGACACATTCACAGGCGCAACAGATGCGCTCACTGAAACCTTTGATCAAGTGGTGATGTCATCCATTTATGCTGGCTTATATGGCATAGACGGCTCAGTTTTCTACGACGCAAATCAAACCGAGATCGTAAGGTTTGACGACCTTGCCGTGTACGCGTTGGCTGATGTCGATCCACCCGAACCAGAGATTGATCCCTTTGTTTTCAATGTTTACACCGCAATGCAGTTGGCAACTGCGGCATATGCACCAATTGAGGACCAACCGCAGGCACCGGATACGGGTGACCGACTAATGGAAACCTCAGTCTATCTGTCGCTGTTCGGCGGTAGCACGACGCTGCGTGCGGTAGCAGGATTCGAAAATTCTGAGGGCGTTTCAATAACGGATAGTAGAGGTTTCTATATCAATCAAAATGCAGCTGCCTTGGTCGCTCGCACCGAAGATGCATTGGTGATTTCGTTCCGTGGAACGAATGATAACGACGGCAATCCAGAAACCATCATGGACGCGTTTCTCCAATCCCCTTCAAGTGATCGTTTGCAAGGAGTATTGATGGCAGGCGGACCTTTCGGCAAAGCGCTCGGTGCTACTATAGCCTTTGGAAAAGCGGTCAACGCCATTATTCCCGATAATGAAATGCAGTCACCGGATGTGGAAGATTGGTTCGACTTAGAGAGCCACTGGCTACTTTTTAGTGAACTTTGGGAATCCATACCCGACCTTCTAGACAGCTACAGCGTAGACAAGATTTATCTGGCCGGTCACAGCCTAGGTGGAAGTATGGTGCAATGGGCGTTTAATGCCGCCGAGACTGACGCAGACATCGGCGCGCGCATTGACGCAAACATCGAAGAAGCATTTACTTTTGGTGCTCCGGGCCTAGACGTTTTGAGGGCAGGAAACGAAAGTGACCCAAGACTACTGAACATTGGCTTTGAGAATGATCCGGTATTCAAAGCCAATATTGCCACTAGCAGCATTGGTGAAGATCTGTTGATTGATACAGCCGGAGGCGGACAGCACGAAACTTCCAGTTACTTAGAATACGCAAGCCTCCTTCTTCAGACAAACTTCATTGCAGACTACCACGAGGGACAACCCGGAAATCTTATTGCTGGCTTAGAGGGCAATGATAGATTCCAACTTGACGATGGCGTTGATTATTTCCTTTTTCGCGAGGGGGATGGTCATGACATACTCGAAGGCTTCAACACTGCTGAAGATCTGCTTTTACCCTACGGGTTCGACACCCCGCCCAACTACACGCTCAATTCTTCGGAATTCGGGACAACCGTTAGCTTCCAGACCGGCGACTCAATCACCTTTGAAGGCCTTGAGCTAGAAGAGGTTGAATTTATATTGGACAACAATGTTCTACCGGACGGCGCGTTCGATCCACTTTTGCTGGCATGAATTGTTGGGCATGAAAACTGATTTGATTTCTTGCTTTTAGGCTTGCCTGTTTCGAAGGTACGGAGCCTATCGAGTGGACGCGGCAGGTGTTTTGGCGGAAAAATTTGAGAGCCAGGGATATGAATACGTACCGCGCCATCCCCCCCGGCGGGAGGGGCGATAGACGGAGCAGTGTAATCGTCTTTGATTGCCGCATCAGTCCTTTTGACTTGCTCGTTGAGCGTGAGACCCGTTCAGTTCCCTTTAAGATGACCCGTGAGGGACCGGGTGAGGAGTTCCTTGATGTTGGACGATACGCACTGACCTTCACGAACCATCGAAAGGTTGCCTGAGTGCATGCGTCTCATTTGACCGGAGTGTAACAAGACAAGTGCCAATCTCTCAAAAACCGTCTCATTTAAGTGGGATTGACATTTAAAGCACACTTTCTTACTTAGCCTTAAAAGATAAATATTACACTTTCGGAGTTAGATAAATGCTCATTGGATACGCACGGACATCCACAGCAGACCAGATTGCAGGCTTTGAGGCGCAGCAGCGTGAGCTTTCCGAACATGGGTGTGAGAAGGTGTTCGCGGAACAGGTCAGCAGTGTGAAGCAGCGAGACCAGCTTGAGGCGGCCATAGACTTTGCGCGTGAGGGGGACACTCTGGTCGTTACTAAGTTGGACCGTTTGGCGCGTTCGGTCCCTGACCTTATCGACATCCGCAAGCGACTTTCAGACAAGGGCGTTGGTCTGAATATCATGAATATGCCGATGATGAACGATAGCGCCACAGCGCAGATGCTTGAAACCATCCTTGGGGCTGTAGCTCAGTTCGAACGGGAGGTGATGCTTGAACGGCAGCGCGAAGGCATTGCTAAGGCAAAGGCTGAGGGTAAGTTCAAAGGACGCCCTGCCATGGATGAGACAAAGGCGACAGCCATCCGTAAGGCGTTTGAGAACGGTGTGAAGCCAACCCAGATTGCGAGGGACTTCGGGGTCAGCAGAGCGACGGTTTATAGGTTGGCCAAAGAGGTGGCCTAGGCTCTGGGCTCATAAAGCGACGAAAAGCTAACCAGCCCCCTCAGATCGGCGGCATGGATTGTTGCATTAGAGACAAACCATATAGGCGCGGGGTTACGAGGTAAGGCTAGAGGCCGTTGGCGGGTTGCCAAAAGGGTTGATTTTCGGAGGAAATGGCGAATTGGACGGTTTCGGACCGGATTATGAGCAATTTTCAGCGGCTTTTTCATCCGCAAGTGGCCTACTGTTCAACAGGCGGTTCATTTCGTTCCCATAGCGGCACGCATTCCGCGTAAAAAGGAATGGATGCTCGTTGCCAAGGCGCGTTACGATTTTCGGCTTCTGCAGCCATTCCGGGGCTTGCAAAAAGCCTGATGTGAACACCGTCACCTTCGTCAAAGAAGTACCAATATGAAGAGATTTCTCCATCAAGGTTTCGGATGCGTTGGTATGCCCCTTCCCCGATGCGCTCGAAACGTACCGGCTTACCATCGCCCGCTACGTACTCGCGAATGGCTACATCCCCGTAGAAATCCCACGTGACGGGTCCAGTTGCTCGCTGCTGCAAACAGGTAAGTCCTGTCAAATCAACGGGTTCTGCAACCGCTACAGAAAGCGTCAGTGATGTTCCGACAGTGAGGCACGCAGAGATAAGATGTTTCATTCGCGTACCTAAACAAAACATCAAAAGGCGCGCAATGGGAAAACAATAGGCCCCCTGCCTTCGATTGGACAACCTGATTGTTCATCAATATTGCCATTGATTTAAGCGGTCGTTCCGGCAACTCGCAGCAATTTCAACTGAGGGCTCGGAGCAGCCGTTCGCTGCAGTCTGCCTGAACGTCCGCTTTGCTGTTAGTGGGCAAAAGCTCGTCGGCCTTATGATATCCGTGAAGGGTCACTTAGAAAGATACTTGATATCATATACTTATAAAAATCCCTCCCACGTGAAGTAAGTAAACGCTCGTCATGCTGCGGTAGTCAACACCCATACAAGCCCCAACAAGAACTCGAGCTACGGATTGACAGTGGTTCGTCCCATCCAGTGGATGAGGCGGAAACCAGCATTTCGTCCAGCGCGAATTTCAGGGAAGCCCATCTGGGCGGGGCGTCTCTCTACTGACCACCTTGCCTTAGCCTGCCCTGAGGGGCCTTTATCGGGCGTCCTGAAACGCGTCGCGCGTCATCTTTCATTCAGGTGCCGCGCACTAGGCGGCGGTTCTTTCCTGTCCGATAGCTCCCGCGTGTCCCTGCCTTGGGGCGTTATCGGTTGAAAAGCCAAGTTGCACGCAACGCACGAAGAGAAACCTCTACCCATGTTTAACGGAGCCAAGAGCTATGAAAGCCTCTGAACTCAATACTGAAAATGTCGTGGTCGCATGCGACGACATACCTGTCACATTAATATCAAAGGACCCCCGATTTTGGTTTCGTTCTGGTGAAGCACCGAGCGCCGACCACATCGACACCCTAGCAAAAGCCCTAAGGTATGGCCGAGAACTCGACCCGATACTGCTCTGGCGGGAATGCGATGATACCGGCAACCATACCGGGCGATTGATCATCATGGATGGGCACCACAGGACCGAGGCATACTATCACCACTTCGAAACCCACGGGGTTGACCTCAGAGATGCCCCACTGGTTCCCGTTCTGGTTCATGAATGCATGCCTATGGTGGCCCGTTTAGTGGCCCTAGCGGCCAATACGAAAGACAGTAAGCCGTTGATGCCAGCCGAGCGGAACAACGCCGCATGGCGGCTGGTGCGCGATAGCTTGCACTGGACGGGCAAGGCTTGGCAGAGCCAGCTAACGAAAGCGCAGATTGCGCGCGCATCCGGGGTTTCCACGCGAACCGTCCAGCGCATGAATAAGGTGTTCAAGCTGATGACCGAGGCAAAGCACGAACCGACTGGGGAGTGGTGGCGGGACAATCAGTGGAAGGTCCAACTCGACGAAGATTGGACGCCACTTAGCAGCGAGGAATTAGAAGCGATGACCAACGACGCGGCGAATGCAATCAGCAAGGTGTTGAGCGATGCTAAGCTAAAGCGGGATGAGGATGTGCTTACAGTACTGTGCAAGGTGTTTGTCCCTTGGCGATTGAAGCAGATCACCGCAGAGCTTTGGGAAAGCGATGTACTGGACGCTGACGAAGAGCTTGCGGACACCAGCATCGTTGGCCGAAAGCGCACCGCAAGGACGCCTGTAGGGGACGCCGAACGACCGCTTGATGCCTTGCTGAGAGAGGCAAACGACGATGGCGGCAACGACTTTACCTACAACCCCCGGCGTAACTTCAAGGGGCGGATGGACACGCTTTCAGACGACGCCATCAAATTGGATTAGGGCGCTTCCTGAGAACAGCCTGAAAGAATGCCCGAGGTGACTGTGTAGGCGGCGCTAAGGGAGACAACATAGAAGGAGACAATGTCTCCCCTGAACAGCAACCCGGGGGCGTCCAGAACGGGCGTCCCTTTTCATATATGGAACACACAATGGAACTGAATGAACAGAACCGCGTGGCCGACAAAAGGCTGCGCCGTATTGGCAATGACAAACGACGAGCGTTCTCGAAACGCCTGAGATCAACCGCACGCGCCCGCCTAGGCCACGACAAGATTGACGAGCAGCTTGACCTTTGGGCCGACCGACAAAGCCACTGGGCTAGCATGAGAGTGCGCCCTGAAGTGGTTGCTACGGTCAACACTGTGCGGGAACGCATGGTCGAACAGTTGGGCCGAGAGGTCTCTCAGAGCGAAGCGCTTTCATTCTTGGTTGGGCTTGGCGTGGTCGCCATGACCGACCGCAAACAAACCACAGCCCCCTAACGAACGAAGAAGAACCTCAAATGACAAACACTGAAATCACTATTCACACCGATGGCTCATGCCTTGGAAACCCCGGTCGCGGCGGTTGGGCTGCAACTCTCCGACGATACGAAGGCGGAAAAGAGATTAAGAAGCGGTCCATACGTGGTGGCGTTAAGCGCACCACCAACAACAGGATGGAAATGACGGCCGCTATTCAGGGCCTAAAAAAGATCAAGAAAGACGAGAAAACCCAGATCACCGTCTACTCTGACAGCAAGTTGCTAGTCCAAGGGATGACCGATTGGATGCCGGAATGGCAGGCTAACGGCTGGCGAAAAGCAGGCGGGAAACCCGTCGCGAACAGCGACCTTTGGGAAGAACTTCTGGTCGCCACTGACGGGCTCAACGTGCAATGGAAATGGGTCAGAGGTCACGCAGGAGACCCAAGGAATGAAGAGGTAGACGCACTGGCAGTAGCGGCAGCCAAGGCGTTCAAATAGAGCATCTGTCAGTCACCTTAGGGTAGCTTCCTTCCAGCGTGTCGCGTTCATCCCTATGGGCATGGACTACGTGTGGGGCTTCAGAGGCGGTGACCCGGTTTTTGATTTTCGATCCAACGGCCTCCGCAGCGGTAGCGGGGGGTTGATGAACTCTTGCTTGTCTAACCCAACTGTAGACCTCATCGTGTGGAACGGGTTGCAAATGATGGGTTCAGGTTTGCCGAGGTACGCGTGCTAGAACACTGACGGTCACCTTCGGGTGGCCGTTTTTTGTCAGCAGTTTGTCTCTGCAGTTCTCATAGAGCCAAGGTGGGTTGCGCCACTTCCCGACAGAACTCCTACACAATGGTTGCCCTGTCAAAAACTTTATGCAATAAAATCAAAGCACTGATACGCGACAACCCGAGTTCAATTCTCTCCAGCAGCACCATCTAATCTCCACTGCTAAACGCAAGCGCTGCTTTGTTATGAATGCGGAATCTGGTTGTCGCGCCAGTTGCGCCACAAATGCCCGGAACCAGGGCTGTGCGGTTCACGCCCGAAAGCCCGTATTAGAAATCACCCAGTTTGCGACAGTACCGTTGAATGCGTCAAATGCGCCGTTCCGACGCCGACAATGCACCAGCTAGTGAGCTTTTGATCTCAGACGGGATGTTCCGGCCTTGCTGTTTTATCTTTGCGGCGATCCAGCCCGCAGAATGTCCGCGGCATCCTATTTTGTTCGTGCGCGCAGCGGCCAGAGTTGTCGCCTCGTCGCGAGCCAAGGCCATGGAAACCTCAACCTCGGACTCCGGCAGGGCCATTCGAACTGCGCTGAACACGTCCATCGAGACCTGTAAAGTCTGACGTTCTAGCCGATGGGCAGCGTTGGTCAGCAGTCGCGTGCAATAAGCCGACAAGAAATACCAACGGAACACCTGAAAAACCTGACCGTTGGACGCCGCCATATCCGGCGCGCGGTCCGCAACAGCGGTCAGTTCGGAAAAGGCAGCTTCGGCCAATTTGGCCGCATCGCAAATCTGACGCTCGCGACTGGCACGAGAAACCGCGCCGTTGGCGAAGCGGGAGTCAGATTTACCGATTTCCAAGTGCATTGATATCCTCCACCGTCAATTTGTGATGAAGATATAAAATCTGACGGCATCGCCGGCATGGGAATTGCGGTCAGAATTTCCCGATTTGTCGTCTTTTTTGGCCAACTTCAGAGTCTGTCTATACATTTCACTCTATAAGTTGGCCTGTTTTGAGCCATTTGGTCAACTGGTGAACACCGCAAACGTTAATGTTTTAAACAAAAAGCACACATATCTGACACGATCTTGTAATAGTTATGCCCACTTCGATATGTATGAATACTCAATCCTGCTGACCAGTTTACCAGTAAAGTTTTAACGAGGGGGTACGAAGCAGGATCAGGGGGTGAGCGCCTGTTCAGCCAGGCTCGCCTTAGGACAGAGACGCTCCCCCCGTCCTTATCACTTAGTCTATCTTGTTCTTTTGGGCATGTGGCGTCACACCAAAACTCGACCGGTACACGCGCGAAAAATGTCCCGGATTTTCGAATCCGCAGGCCATGGCCACCTCGGTGACAGACGCTTCGGTCTGCAATAGCAGCTTCTGCGCGCGCTCCAGCCGAAGCTCCATAAAGTACTTCTTGGGCGACGTGTTGAGGTATTTACCGAACAGCCGTTCCAACTGGCGCGTTGAAATCCCCAGATCCCCGGCAATATCAGATGGGGAAACCGGTGCCTCGATGCAGTCCTGCATGATATGAATTGCCTTGGCGAGATGCGCGTTACGCATCCCGTTGCGCGATTGAAGGGACACGCGCTGTTTGGCCGTGGCATTGCGCACGGCGTTGTAGACCATCTGGTCAGCAACCGCGATGGACAACTCTTCGCCGTGGTCCCTTTCAATCAGGTGCAACATCAGGTCGGCGGTCGCCGTGCCACCCGAGGCAGTAATGTGCTTTTCATCGGCGACAAAGACACTGCGCACCAGATTCACCTCGGGAAAGGCCTCCATAAAGGCATCGTGGTACTCCCAGTGAATGGCGGCCTGCATCCCGTCCAGAAATCCTGCCTCGGCAAGCAACCACGCGCCCGAACACAAAGCGCCGATGGCCGTACCTCTCGCCCGCTCGCGCCGAAGGGTTGCTAGCAAAGGGCGCGAGACATGGTTGCGCATATGAATACCTGACAGCACGAACAGTTGGTCGGTCTTTGGCAGCGCGTCCAGTCCCCCATGAACCAAAGTCACCGACCCGTTGGAACAAACGGCCTGCTTGCTGTGTTCGGATACAAAAGACCACTCATACAGATCTTGACCGCTGACGAGGTTGGCAATGCGCAGCGGTTCGACCGCGCAGGAAAAGGCGAGATGCGAGAATTCCTCGATCAGGATGAAAGTGATGTGGCGGGGTTGGCGCATAGACGTCCGATTCAGTTTGACGTGGTCGACGGCCTATGCTGCACGATTCTTTTCTGTATACAACTTGTATTTTATTGGAATACAGAGAATGAACGAAATAGCCGGCACGATTCGCGCAGCGACTGTTGGAGGAACGGATGAAAGACGACGCCAAATCCCGAAAGGCCGAGTTGATGGAGCACCTGAAAGTGTCGATCCTGACGCTGCGCCTGCAACCAGGCACAGATCTGGACGAAGCGCATCTGTCCGACGCTTTCGGCTTGTCCCGGACACCGTTGCGCGAAGTGTTCCGGCAACTGGCGGGCGAAGGCTATCTGGACTTGCGTACCAACCGCAGTGCCCGGGTGTCTGAGATGTCTTATACCACCCTGCGTGACTTCTTTCTGGCTGCACCCATGGTCTATGGCGCGGTTTTGCGACTTGCCGCGCAGAACGCCACACGAACTCAGATCAACGACCTGAAAGACGCGCAACAGGCGTTCAAGGCTGCGTTGCAATCCGGATCCGCCGAAGATCGGGCGCTGGCCAATAACCGCTTTCATGATGTGACCGGAGAGATGTCAGGCAATGTCTACTTGCGGCCATCATTCAACCGGTTGCTGATCGACCATGCCCGGATCGGGATGACCTTCTATAGACCCCAATCCGCGCACAAGACCGAGAACCTGTCCGAGGCAAGTCGCCAGCATGACGCCATCATCGCCGCCATCGAGGCGGGCGATGAGGCGGCTGCTGCGCAGCTGGCCGAGGATCACTGGAACCTGTCACGCGACCAAATCGAACTGTTCGTGATGCCTGCTGCGCTGGATATCCCGATGGGTATCCCGCCCCTTTCGAAACCTGCATGAGGACGGAATGAACCCGATTTTTAGATTTGAGGGGATCTATACCCCGGTGGTCACGCCCTATCACCAAGATGGCGGCGTGAACTGGGATGCCCTGTCCCACGTGATCGAATACCTGATAGAGAATAGTGTGCACGGGCTGATATCGGGCGGGTCAACGGGTGAGAACTATGCCCAGACTGTCGAAGAACGACTGGAACTGGCGTCGTTCACGCATAAGCAGTTGGAAGGCCGGTTGCCTCTGGTTGTCGGAACCGGCGCGATGCTGACGCCGGATTCCATCGCGCTGGCCTCGGGCGCGCGTGAGATTGGCGCGGACGCGATCCTGCTGGCCAGCCCACCCTATTCGGTGCCGACCGATCGGGAAAACGCCCTGAACGCGCTGGCCATCGACAAGGCCGCTGACTTGCCGGTGATGTTGTACAACTACCCGCACCGCACCGGTACGATGATGGGGGAAGAATTCCTTGACCGCGTGGGGCGCAGCCGAAACTTCTGCGGCATCAAGGAAAGCTCGGGGGATATCAACCGGGTGCATTTGTTGGCGAGGGATTACCCGCATATCCAGCTTGGCTGCGGCATGGATGATCAGGCGCTGGAATTCTTCGCCTGGGGCGCACCGTTCTGGGTCTGCGGTGGGTCGAACTTCCTGCCAGCCGAACATGTAGCACTATATCAAGCCTGCGTTGTCGAAAGGAACTTCGCCAAGGGCCGCCGCATCATGTCCGCCATGATGCCGTTGATGCGGGTGCTGGAACAGGGCGGCAAGTTCATCCAGACCATCAAGCATGGCGTCACCATGAACGGGATCGACGCAGGCGCGATGCGGCCCCCGCTAAAGGGGCTGAACAAGGATGACAAACGCGCATTGGAACAGGTGACGCGCGTGCTGAAGAAAACAATCGCAGATATCGTGGCGGAGGGCTAAGGCATGGAATTGCTGACACAGGACGAATACAAATCCATCGCTGCGGGCCTGACCTTGCCCACCGGGGCCTTCATCGACGGTGCTTACCGCCCGGCTATCTCGGGCAAGACTTTTGAGACGGTGAACCCCGCTACAGGTGAGAAACTGGCCGATGTTGCCGCTTGCGACGCGGCGGATGTGGATTTTGCCGTCGAAAAAGCGCGAGAGGCATTTGACGATGGGCGCTGGTCCAGAATGCACCCCTCGGATCGCAAGGACATACTGATCCGACTGGCCAAGTTGATGACCCGCAATGCCCGTGAATTGGCAGTGATGGAGAGTATCGACAGCGGCAAGACCATCTATGACTGCGAAACCGTGGATATCCCCGAAACGATCCATTGCCTGAAATGGCATGCCGAGGCGATCGACAAAATCTATGATCAGGTCTCGCCCGCCAGCGACGACCACATCGCCATGGTAGTTCGCGAACCCATCGGTGTTGTGGGGTTGGTGCTACCGTGGAACTTCCCGCTGCTGATGCTGGCGTGGAAGATCGGGCCTGCCTTGGCGGCGGGCTGCTCGGTTGTGGTGAAACCAGCAACCGAGACCACGCTGACCGCCCTGCGCCTCGCGGAACTGGCGATGGAGGCGGGCCTGCCGCGCGGCGTTCTGAACATCGTTCCGGGCGGCGGTGCTGATGTCGGTGAGCCGATTGGTCGACACATGGATATCGACATGGTCTCTTTCACCGGCTCGACCGTCACTGGCAAACGGTTCCTGACCTATTCGGCGGAAAGCAACGCCAAGGAGGTTGTGTTGGAGATGGGCGGCAAGAACCCGGCCATCGTGATGGATGACGCCGAGAACCTTGACCGCGTGGCGGCCCATGTCGTGAATGGCGCGTTCTGGAACATGGGTGAGAACTGTTCCGCCTCGTCCCGTCTGATCGTGCACAAGGACGTAAAGGCCGAGTTGCTAGAGCGGATCGCCCATCACGCAAAGCAGTGGAACATCGGTGATCCGCTGGACCCGGAAACCCGAATGGGTGCGTTGGTCAGCGAAGGCCACTACAACAAGGTCTGCGGCTACTTAGAGCAAGCCGAAAACGTGGTGATTGGTGGCAATGCCAACAAGGGTTTTGTCGAAGCGACCGTGGTCGAAGTGCCCGGCAATCACAGCACTCTGGCGCGCGAAGAGATCTTTGGTCCCGTTCTGTCGGTGATCGAAGTGTCTGGCTTTGACGAGGCCATCAAGATTGCCAATGACACCGACTATGGCCTGTGTGCTTCGATCTTTACGGCGAACGCCAAGCGAGCCATCCGCGGCGCGCGGGCGATCCGCGCCGGAACCGTGACGGTGAACAGCTTTGGCGAGGGTGACATCACCACCCCCTTCGGCGGCTACAAACAATCCGGTTTTGGTGGCCGCGACAACTCGGTCCACGCCCACGACCAGTACACCCAGTTGAAAACCATCTGGATTGATCTGGCCGATGATGCGGACGAGGCGATCGATTGACGGCCTATACTGCAAAACGGCTGCCACGACAGACTGGGCCGGCGGGGTGGAACGCCATTCTGCCGCCCCAAACATCGCTCCCCCGACTTGAACAGAACATCTCAGCCGACGTCACAATTGTCGGTGGCGGGTTTGCCGGGCTGAGCGCTGCGCGCCGGCTGCATCAGGTTGACCCAGCGCTCAAGGTTGTTCTGCTAGAGGCCGGTCATTTTGCCGAAGGTTCCGCTGGCCGAAATTCGGGCTTCATGATCGATCTGCCCCATGATCTGGCCTCGGACAATTACGCCGGAGACGGGCTGGAAGCGGACCGCGCAACCATAGCTCTAAACCGCCGTGCAATAAAATTTGCGACAAACGTGGCAAATGAATGCGACCTGCCGCAGGAAATGTTCGACCCATGTGGCAAGTTCAACGCCGCTGCCACACGAGCCGGGGACAGGCACAACCGCGAATTCGCCGCACATCTGGATCGGTTGGGAGAGCCCAGCACGCTTTTTGACCGCCAACAGATGCAAGAGATCACGGGCAGCCCGCACTACAGCTCGGGCCTTTATGCGCCCGGCACGGTGATGATTCAGCCCGCCGGTTACATTCGGGCTCTGTCCTCCCACTTATCGTCACAAGTTGATCTGTTCGAAAACTCTCCCGTTACCGCCTTTGAAAAACAAGGCGCGGGGTGGCTGGTAAAAACACCCGATGCCCAAGTTTCAACAGGTCGGATCATTCTGGCCAATAACGGCCATTTGGAAAGCTTCGGGTTCTACGAACGCCGACTGATGCACATCTGCCTTTACGCGTCTATCACCGAACGTTTGACGCCTGAACAGATCAAGACATTGGGAGGCCAGCCCCGCTGGGCCGTCACCCCAGCCGATCCGATGGGCACGTCGGTCCGGCGCGTCTCGGGCAGTTATGGGGATCGACTGCTGGTCCGCACCTGCTCGACCTTCCACCCGACGATCGAGACCAGCCCCATGCGCCTGCGCAATGCAGGGTGGGTGCATGACCGCAAGTTTCGTGAACGGTTTCCGCATCTGCCCGATGTACGAATGGAGCATCGTTGGGCTGGAATGCTTTGCCTTAGCCGAAACGGATCAGCGGCGTTCGGAGAGTTGGACAAGGGCGTCTTCTCGGCCTGTTGTCAGAACGGTTTGGGAATTGCCCGAGGGACATTGCAGGGCATGGCAGCGGCGGAATTGGTCACGCAGGGCGGATCGGACATTGCAAATCATTTCCTGGCCCAACCGATGCCGCCGCGCCTACCACCCGAGCCGTTCGCATCTTTGGGTGCAAATAGCTATCTGATTTGGAAAGAGTGGCGTTCCGGCAAGGAATGACCTGTCAGGGCAGGCTGAGCTTGGACATACGACCCCCATCCACCGTGTAAATCTGACCGGTGACAAAGCTGGCCTCTTCAGACGCAAGAAACGCCACCACTGCCGCGACCTCCTCTGGTCGGCCAGTCCGGGCGACGGGATGGATGCGGCCAATGTCGCGGCGAAATGCATCCGGGTCCGGCTGAGCGTCGATGAAACCCATGTTCAGTTCAGTGTCGATCCAGCCGGGCGCCACCGCGTTGCAGCGGACCCCCTCCGTCCCGTGATCCACGGCGACGGCACGGGTCAAGCCGTGCAACCCGGCCTTGGTCGCACAATAGGCCGCATGGCCCGGATTGCAGCCCAATCCTTCGATTGAGCCGATATTGACGATGTTTCCTTGCGTCTGCCGCAAATGAGGCAGCGCCGCCTTGATCAGCAAAAAAGGAGCCGTCAGGTTGACTGTCAGGTTGCGCTGCCAGTCCTCCAGGCTCGTGTCTTCGACAAGGGCTTCCTGCATCATGCCCGCGTTGTTGACGAGGATATCCAGACGCCCTGCCCGTTCAACGACTTGATTTACCACAGATTGCGGGCTGCTCGGATCACCAAAATCTGCCTCGATCCCTTCGAACCTGGGATCTTGCCCGCGTTGTGCGGTAAACACCTGCGCCCCGTCCTGACGCAGTCGATCAGCAATGGCCCGACCGATCCCGCTGCGTCCGCCGGTGACAAGGGCGGTTTTGCCATTAAATCGGGTCATGATACCGGCTTGCCTCCATTCACTTCCAGCAACGCACCGCACACATACCGCGACGCATCCGAGGCCAAAAACAGGATCACATCAGCTATGTCTTCGGGTTCCGCAATTCGCCCCAAGGGAACAGTCTGCCCCAGCTTGGCGACAGCTGTGTCCGGGTCGAAGCCACGCTTGGCAAAACCGGATCGCAACATAGGCGTGTTCACCTCGTTCGGGCAAACCGCGTTGATGCGAATGCCCTGATGGGCGTGGTCCATCCCCATGCATTGGGTCAGAGAGGCAATCGCGGCCTTGGTCATGCAGTAAACTGCATGGTTTGGGCCAGGACGCAGACCCCAACAGGATGCGGTGTTCACAATCGCCCCGCCTCCGTTCGCAGCCATTATCGGTATCGCAGCGCGGCAAATGCGAAAGGGGGCTTCGACGTTCACGCCCAGAGACAGAGACCAATCCTGATCCGAAGTTTCAGTGACGGCACCCCGCGTAATGACACCTGCGTTGTTAACAACAATGTCCAACCCGCCCAGCGCATCTGCTGCCCTTTGCGGAAGTGCATCGGCATAGGTCGCGTCCAGCAGATCACCAGGCAGATGGGCATCAGCCTCGATCCCGTCAGTCAGGCGGTCAGCAACGGCAACCTGCGCGCCGGCAGCACGTAGGCGGCGCACCAGAGAGGTTCCGATCCCCCCTGCAGCGCCTGTGACCAAAGCCGATTTTCCTTCAAACTCCATGATATGCTCCATCAGAAAGATGCGACCGGTGCGCCAAAGCGGGTTTCGTCGGGCACAACGCCCAACCCAGGCCCGGTTGGAACTTGGATATACCCACCCTCTATGCTGATTCCATTCTGGGCATCGTAGTTGCCTTCGATGTATGGCGCGGCCAGCCAAACACCTTCCAGCAGATCGGGTCGGACCGTCGCGCCAATATGCACGCAGGCCGCGGCGATAATGTCCCCGCCCCAACTGTCGTCGCAGGTATGAGGCAGATTGCGCGCCTCGCAGAGGTCTCGAAACGCGCGCATTGGCTGCAGGCCACCAATCCGTGTGACTTTCATACCAAACCCATCCACCAGGCCAGTGCCGACCGCTGAGATAACCGTGTTCAGATCGGTGGAGTTCTCGTCCATGTAGATCGGATGACCAAGTTGTGGCCGTATCTTTTGCAGGTCCTCAATCGTGTTGCAGGGTTGTTCCATGACAAACGGGATATCCGGGCATTCGCGACTGACGCGCAATGCATCGCGGGTTGTCCAACCTCGGTTTCCGTCCACGGCCAAGCGCATTCCGGACCCGTCAATGACCTCCCACACTTTGCGGATGGTTTCGATGTCAACCTCAACCGGACGACCGCCAACCTTGATTTGCAGTCGCGGATAACCTTCAGCCAACTTTCCTGCTGCCAGTGTGGCGATGTCAACCGGCGCCCCAACACCAGTCACGTAATACGACGGAACCTTGTCCACTTCGGCACCACCGAGCAGTTCCGATACGCTGACCCCAAAATGCTTGCCCAGCAGGTCATGCGCTGCAATGTCGATGGCCGCTTTGGCATAGTTGTGGCCGTTTAGAAGACCATCCATCCGACGGTGCAGCCCCAGCAGCGAAACCTCGGCGCCTAGCAACCCATTTGCCATTTGGGCCAGAGCGGCACGCGCACCAGCGGCGTGGGCCTCGGCATAGGTGGGGCCAACCGGGCAGGTCTCGCCCCATCCGACCAACCCGTTGTCGGCCACCAGTTTGACCAATGTGGTGTCTAGCGCCCAGATCTCGGCATTGGCCATTGTGTAGGGGCCGTTTTTGACAGGCAGATCGTGGCTATAGATGTGAATTTCAGCGATTTTCACGACTTGTGTTCCGTACAGCTATTGAAGGGACAAACCCGCCCAACTGGCCGGGCGGGTGGAAAACGGGGGATTAACTTCAGTAACTTTGGTTCAGCTCATCAGCGGCCGGGATTTCACGCTCACGTCGGGCGATGTAGTCCAGCAGGGCCTCGTTTTTCGCCTCATCGAGTTTGGGTTCTTCATACTCGGCCAGCAACGCGCGTGCGCGGTTCAGGGCGCGCGCGGTGATTTCAATGCTGCCTTCTGCCTGCCATTGTTCGATCGAGTTGTTGTCGAACAGCTCGGGCATGAAGAACGCACTCTGGAAATTGTCCTGTGTATGGGGGTGACCAAGATAATGACCACCGGGCCCAACATCCGGAACCGCTGCGAGGGCTTGATCGAAATCGTGCCACTTTGGCCCCTCGGCCATGCGGTACGCCATCGCACATTGTTCGGCGTCGACGATGAACTTGGCCACGGAACAGTGCATCCCGGCCTCATTCCATCCGGCCGAGTGCCAGATGTAGTTGGCACCCGCATGCATGACTGCCTGCAAGGTGGTGGCAGATTCATATCCGGCCTGAGCATCAAAGGTTTTGGCCCCACCCAACGTGTTCGAAGTACGCCAAGGGACGTCATAATGCCGTGCCATCTGGCCAATCATGAAATTCATCAGGCTGATCTCGGGTGTACCCGCCATCGGCGCGCCGGACTTCATCGACACGGTCGACAGGTAGTGGCCATAGATCGCCGGAGCCCCCTTGCGGATGACCTGCGTGTAGGCCAGTGCGCTCAGCGCCTCGGCATTCAGCTGCGCCACAGTGGCCGGAACAGATGCGGGCGTGTTGGCCCCCCCCAGAACGAAGGGTGAGCAGAGCACTGGTTGATTGCGACGGCAAAAGGCCCGCAACGCACCCAGCATGGTTTCGTCCCACACCAACGGCGAGTTGCCGTTGCAGTTACCGGTAGTCACCGGGTGATCTTCAAGGAATTCCTCGCCAAACAGGATCGCGCACATGTCCATCACATCTTCGGCGTTCTTGGGTGAGGTGGTCATGCCCATGAACGTTTTGTCCGAGTGTTTCATCGACGAATAGGTAATGCGCAGGTGGCGTTGACTGATCGGATGGTCGTAGGGTTCCACGATGTGATGGGCCGAGGAATGCAGCGCCGGCATCATATGGCTGAGCTTGTGGAACATCGCCAGATCTTCCAGCAACGGATTTCGGCGCACGTCGTCCAGATCGCGCAGGAATGGTGCGCCGGTCATCGGCACAAAGATCGAGTGCTTACCGCCCAGCCGCACATTCTTTTTCGGATCCCGCGCGTGATATGTGAAGTCGCTGGGTATGGCGGCAATCAACTCGCGCACCAACCCCCGGTCGAGGTAAACCAGCTCGCCATCGACTTTGGCACCGGCCTTCTTCCAGTCTTCCAGCGCGATGGGGTCTCGGAACTGAACGCCAACGTTCTCAAGAATGTCCATCGAGGCACTGTCTATGCGTTCGACTTGAACGCCATCCATCACTTCACACAAGGGGATGCCTCTGGTCAGGCCAGGCAGCATTTCAAAGTTCGGGGCAGTGCGCAGGGCGCGGCGGGCAGAGCGTCCACCCGAGCGTGTCGCAGTACGAATGTTCACGGGGCAATCCTCCAATCTTGCTGATCAGACTGACGGATTCGGCGCCGGCGCACCTCACTGATTGCGATATCTGTTTGCAGGAAACGACATGGGCACCCGGAACGAAAAACGCCGCCCCACATGGGGCGGCGTCTGTTTTGGCATTGAGACCTGCGCTTATTCTGCGGCCTGCGTGCTAGCATCGGTGTGCTTGTCGCGCCGACCATCACGATAGAGCGCCTTGGTCAGCGAAACCATCATCAGGCCCATCACGATGGTAAAGGGCAGAGCACCGATGATCATCGCATTGCGCAACGCGTCCATCGGGTTGTTTTCACCAGCGGCCAAGATCAGCGCACCGATCACGGCGGTCAGGATAACACCCCAGATGATACGGTGCTTGACGCCGGTTTCCTGGCTGCCACCGGACATGATGGTGTTCATAACCAGAATGCCTGAGTCCGCAGAAGTCACCAGGAAGGTCATGATCAGAATCACGCACATGACGTTCAGCATGGACAGAAGCCCACCGTCGATCATGTAAGACAGCGTCACGAACAGCTTGTTGGTGTTCGACGCACCGATGATCGCGCCTTCAGCTACACCAGCCAATTCCAGATCAATTGCAGTACCACCCAGAACAGTCATCCAGGCAAAGCAAACCAGCGCCGGCGCCAGTACGCAGCCAAGAATGAACTCACGAACAGACCGACCCTTGGAGATGCGCGCCAGGAACAGGCCCACAAACGGCGAGAACGCAATCCACCAAGCCCAGTAGAAGGTGGTCCAGCCCGACTGCCAGCCAAACTGACGGCCTTGCTCGCCTGCGGCGTAAACAGCCGCCAGCGTGTCGTCACTCAGCTCAGCCGCAGCACCTTCAAGACCGCTCTTAAAGCCGTCAAAGCTGCCCCATGCGTTGGTTGCGCCACCCACCAGATCAGCTGCATGCGCCTGCGCTTCAGCGGGCAGAGCCGCTGCAAACGCTTCGGTCGACAACGGACCGTATGCACCAAAGCTCAGCGAGAGGAAGTGCAGAAGGTAGTCAAACAGTGCTGTGCCATAGGTTGTCATGGCGAAAACGAACGAGCCGAAGATCACAAAAGTGCCCAGCAGGATGATCGACAGAACAAGGTTCAGGTTCGACAGGTACTTAACACCACGTCCAACACCGGAAACCGCCGAAATGATCGACAGACCCATGATGACAACCAAACCCGCGATCAGACCAACTTTGCTTGGCGTGGGTACTTCACCACCAAAATCCATGATCCATTCCATGCCGGTGATTGCATACAGACCGTCGATGAACTGGCTGACACCAAACCCGATCGTAACGGACACACCCAGGATCGTTGCAACAACACCCAGAACGTCAACGACATGGCCGAGGAAACCGTTCATCAAACGACCGAACAGCGGGGTAAGAGCCGCCCGAATGGTCAGTGGCATGTCACGGGTATAAGCGTAGTAGGCCAGCGACAGGCCGGTCACCACGTAAATCGCCCAAGCATGGAAACCATAGTGCAGGAAGGTGTACCGATACGCGGATTGAACGGACTCTGGATCGTTGCCGGCAACTGCACCAGCCACGACCTCGGGGTTCGATCCCCACAGGCCCAACGGTTCAGCGGTGGCAAAAACCATCAGGCCGACACCCAGACCCGCTCCGAACATCATCGAGAACCAGGAGAAGTTCGAAAACTCGGGTTTTTCGCCCGCTGTTCCCATAACCCGCTTTCCGGTCGTTGGAAGGATGGCAACAATGACGAGGAAGATGACAAACAGGCCGACAATGACCACGTAGAAGCTGTTGAAGATTTCCAGCAACTTTCCATTCCAGCTGCCAAGTGTGCTGTTGGCATTGGCCGGGAAGACAAGTGCCCACAGTACAAGGGCAACCATGATGCCCTTACTGATTAGGGCGATTGGGACGCTGTAATTTTCATAGAATCCGGCATCGGCCGTTTCTATTTCTAGATCCGTAAAGGGTTCGGGTATCGACATGTTGCTCCTCCGTGGTGCTGTATCAATTGCGAAACTGTCTCTGCATTTCACGCAATTCGCCCAATCGCCTCGAACGATGGGGAAGGTGCTGCAGCAGACGTATCGGCTCTTTCTTGTTTCGTTTCTGTGTTTCAGAAATGCGGCACCGCCGCATGGTCTTACGCCTTCTGAGTTGCATTGAATTCAACACACCGTGCAATCAGGCGATACTCGGTCTTACCAACTGGGAATGGGTTCGCGCCTCCTTCACGTCCCCTTTCGACCTTTCCCGTTTGTCAGTTCGGGACATCATTGTGTCGCAGTACCGTCTTGCGACGTCCGGAAAATTCTCTCGGAAAGCCCGAAAAACACAACGTTTGTTGGTAGAACTGACTATAGTGGCGCTCCGTTCTAAATTCGGCCAGAACCGACGCATTGACGAAAAATGCGACATCCGCCTTTAACTTGAGCCAGAAAAACATCAAATCATCAAAAGCGCTATAGCTTTCACCTTCAAAAAAACTAAAACTGAGTTGATAAAAATTAAACTAACCCGAAAAACGATTCACCTGCTTCCATGTCCAGACGCCACTACAACCTGCCGCCGCTGACAACCTTGTCAGCTTTTGAGGCCGCCGCCCGCCACCTGAGCTTTAAGAACGCCGCCGTTGAACTGTCTGTCACACCCGGCGCGGTCAGCCACCAGATCAAGGCGCTAGAAGGCGATCTGGACACACCGTTGTTTCAACGCAAGCATCGCGGCGTTGATCTGACCGAGGATGGCAAGGCGCTTTATGACGCGCTGTCCACGTCCTTCGGCCGCATTTCGAAAACGCTGAGCATGATCCGCGACCGATCGACAGCCGGAAAGGTGACCGTAGGATCGACAACCGCGGTTGCCGCGTTGTGGTTGTCTCCGGCTGTCATTCGGTTCTGGCGGGACATGCCCGAAGTCAATGTTGATCAACTGTCACAGGATCGCCCCTTTCGCGATCGGCCTGACGTCGACTTTTTCATTCGCTATGGGCGAGACAGCGATCCCAACCTGTCACACACTCCGCTGTTTCGCGACCAGCTAGTCCCGGTCGGAAGCCCAGAGATGGCAGAAAGGCTTGCGAATGCCGGTCTTGAGGATCTGACTTCTGAACGGCTGATCCATCTGGAGTCAGAAGACCGCACCTGGACCACCTGGCCCGAATGGTTCCAGCAGTTGGGATATAATGGCACAGTGCCCATTGAATCCCGCGTCAACAGCTATTCCGTCGCGCTGCAGCTTGCGCGCAAGGGTGCCGGGCTGGCGCTGGGTTGGCAGCGGCTGATCCAACCCATGCTGCAATCAGGCAAACTGGTGCCGATTGGCACGCATCAAGTGCCCGCGCCGAACCAGTTTTATTTAGTCGGGCGACCGGACGAAGAGCTCTCAGAAAGTGCCCGCGCCCTTAAGAACTGGATCGTTCAAGAGGTTCAGGAAGGTTCGGTTTAGGTGAAATCACTCTCTGATGAGCTTTTCTGATATTGAGACCTACAGGTTCGATCCGCCAATAGGGATTAATAGCATCCAGCAAAACCTCAGGAGAGCCCGATGAACAAGCATAGCGCGCTGTCTTCCGTTCTGGCCGATGTAAATGTCGCAAATGGCCTGCCGAACGAACATTACATCGATCCGACCGTTTTTGACGAAGAAAAGCGTTCTGTGCTGTATGCCAACTGGTCCGGGATCGGCTTCGGCAAGGATGTTCCGGAAGAAGGCGATGCAAAACCAGTCGATTTTCTGGGCATGCCGCTGTTGGTTGTTCGGGACAAGGATGGTGAGGTTGGCGTTTTCCAGAACACCTGCCGCCACCGTGGGATGATCCTGGTGGACACGCCGCGCAAAATCGGCGGCGCAATCCGCTGCCCCTATCACAGCTGGTGCTACAGTCTGAAAGGCGAGCTGCGCGCAACTCCACATGTTGGTGGCCCCGGCCAGAACAAGCACGAGGACGTCAAGCGCGAAGACCTGGGCCTTGTTCGCGTACGCTCCTATGTCTGGCGGGATGTGATCTTTGTGAATGTCGATGGCAATGCGCCTGAGTTTGAAGAGGTCCACGGCCCCCTGCTGGAACGTTGGAAGGAATTTGAGAAACCCGTCTTCCACGGCGGTGAAACGTCCTCATTCAAGCTTGAGGTCAAGACCAACTGGAAGCTGGCGGTCGAGAACTATTGCGAAAGCTATCACCTGCCATGGGTGCATCCCGGTTTGAACAGTTATTCGCGGCTGGAGGATCACTACAACATCGAAGAGCGCGGTCAGTATTCGGGCCAAGGGACCCTGGTTTACCGCCAACTTACAAATCAGGACGGCGCAACCTTCCCGGATTTTGACGGGCTGAGCGACAAGTGGAACGAAGGCGCAGAGTATATTGCGGTTTATCCAAACGTTCTGTTGGGCGTGCAGCGCGATCACGCATTTGCCATTGTGCTGGAGCCGGTCGATCAGGAA
Source organism: Ruegeria sp. CDSB029 (assembly GCF_059611125.1). Lineage (NCBI taxonomy): Bacteria > Pseudomonadati > Pseudomonadota > Alphaproteobacteria > Rhodobacterales > Roseobacteraceae > Ruegeria > Ruegeria sp. CDSB029. Next base: position 46,333 of record NZ_JBXWOX010000019.1, on the reverse strand, counting down.
AACACCGTCGAACATATCGAGCTGTACTACGCCAAAAGCAATGATGACACTCCGCAGCATGATGGACTACGTGCCTCGAACGCGCAGCTGTGGAAGACGGTGTTCGAAGAGGATGTCTTTGTCGTCGAAGGCATGCAGAAAGGCAGACATGGGATGTTGTTCGACGGCGGACGGTTTTCGCCTGCGATGGACGGGCCGACGCATAACTTCCACCATTGGGTCGCGACGCAAGTCGAAAACGGCCGCGCAGGCTAACCTTATTGGATCGGCCAGCCAGTCAGAGTTTGGCCGGTCGACGACAAATAGGGAAAACTATGGACAAACAGGAACTGGATCGACTTCTGCTGGACGCGCATGATCGCAACGATCCTGCCGACCTGATCCGGTACTATACGCTGGCCGCGGATGAGCGCGAAACGGCGCGGGACATCGACGCGGCCTGCTTTTACCTGACACATGCCTTCATTTTCGCGCTGGAATCCGGAGCGCCCGAAGCTGATGCGCTGAACCAGCGGCTGGTCGCATATGGCCGGGCGCATGAGCTGAATTTCTGAGTTTAGCTTCAGATTAAACTCACTCAACCCAACTTGAAATTTATGTCCGTTGCCGGTGCCATCGCGATGATGACACATGGCCACGGGACCAACTTTGATACGGCAGGCTCATGAAAACGAATGCACAGGCGGTGGTGATTGGCGGCGGGGTGATCGGGTGTTCGATCCTCTATCATTTGACCAAACTGGGATGGTCGGATGTGGTTCTGCTGGAACGGGATGAACTGACATCCGGGTCCACTTGGCACGCCGCGGCGAACATCCACGGGCTGCACGACAGCACCAATATCAGCCGCATTCAGCACTACACGATGAACCTGTACAAAGAACTTGAAGCCGAAACCGGCCAGAGCTGCGGCGTGTTCCAGCCTGGTTCGCTGTATCTGGCGCAGACCAAAGAACGCGAACATCAGCTGAAGTTGCAGGCCGCTAAGGCCAAGCTTTACGGCATGAACTTTTATGAGATCAGCATCGAAGAGGCCCAACGACTGAACCCATTGGTCAACTACGATGGCATCCGCTGCGTGATGTTCGAACCTGACGGCGGCAACGTGGACCCTTCGGGCGTCACAAACGCCTATGCAGTCGGCGCACGGCAACGCGGGGCCGAGATCCATCGATTTACCCCCGTCACGGCGACTGACCAGCAAGAAGATGGCACTTGGATCATACGAACACCCAAGGGCGACATCCACACACCTTGGGTCGTCAATGCCGCCGGTCTGTGGGGGCGCGAAGTCGCCAAACTTGCCGGAATTGAGCTGCCCCTACAACCGACTGAGCACCAGTATTTCGTGACCGAAACAATGGCGGACGTGGCAGCGCGTGGCACCCGGCTGCCCTCGGTCAGTGATCGTGACGGCGAGTATTACTTGCGGCAGGAAGGTCAGGGCCTGCTGGTTGGCGCCTATGAAAAGGGCATGAAATTCTGGGCCGAGGACGGCACGCCACTCGACTTCGCGCATGATCTCTTCCCCGACGATCTGGAACGGGTCGAAGAGAATATGATGAACGCCATCGAACGTCTGCCCGCCGTGGGTGAAGCCGGTATCAAGCGGGTTATCAACGGGCCGATGATCTGGTCGCCCGACAGCAACGTGCTGATGGGACCAGTGCCCGAGGTCGACGGCTATTTCTGTTGCAACGGTATCATCCCCGGCTTCTCACAATCTGGCGGCATGGGCCTGATGGCGGCGCAATGGATCATCGAGGGTGAAACGCAGTACGATATGTTCGCCTGGGATATGGCTCGGTTCGATGACTGGGCGACGAAAGAGTTCACAATGGCCCGCGTTCAGGACCAGTACGCCCACCGGTTCGCGATCCACTTCCCGAACGAGGAACGCAGCGCAGGCCGCCCAGCGCGCACGCGCCCCATCTATGACACGCAAGCTCAAATAGGCGCAGTGTTTGGCCTGAACGCAGGGTGGGAGCACCCCTTGTGGTTCGCGGATACGCCAGGAACCAAAGACACTAATGGCTTTACCCGTCAGAACTGGTGGGAACCCGTGGGTGAGGAATGCCGGATGCTGCGTGAGCGCGCGGGGATCATCGATATCTCGAACTTTGCCAAATATGTCTGCAAGGGACCGGGAGGCGAGGACTGGCTGAATGCTGTTTTCACCAACACCATGCCCAAATCGGTCGGCAGGTCCTGTCTTACGCCTCTGATCTCGAAACGCGGGGGCATCGCCGGGGACTTCACTGTAACCCGTGTGGCCGATGACGAGTTTTGGATCATCGGATCCGGATTGGCCGAGCGGTATCACAAACGGTTCTTCAAACAGGTCCCCCTGCCCGATGGCACCACATTCAAAAGCCGGACCGAGGCTGTGTGCGGGTTCAACGTCGCTGGCCCAAAATCGCGCGAGTTATTGCAGCGCCTGACCAATACCTCGCTGGCCACCGAGGATTTCCCCTTCATGCGATCCGCCCAAATCGAACTGGCCGGAATCGAAGTACTGGCCCTACGGGTTTCGTTCACGGGTGATTTGGGGTGGGAGGTTCACTGTGCCACCGAAGATCAGGCCCGCCTGTATGACGCCCTGCTTCAGGTCGGTCAGGAGTTTGGCGCAGGCCCAGTGGGAAGCCGAGCACTGATGTCGTTGCGGGTCGAAAAAGGATATGGCTCGTGGAGCCGCGAATACAGCCCCGAATACTGGCCGCATGAGGTAGGTCTGGATCGGTTGTGCAAGTTCAGCAAAGACTTTCTGAACAAGAACGCAGCCGAGACCGTTTTAGCCAACCCTGCCCGCGAACAGCTTGTCCTTTTGCATCTGGATGAGGCTGAAACCAGCGCGTCGAACGCCGACGCGACCGGCGGTGAGCCAGTCTTCAAAAATGGTCAGGGTATCGGCCGCGTGACCTCTGGCGCTTATGGTTATTCCGTCGGCATGTCTCTGGCGCTTGGCTTTGTAACCGATGCCAAAGCAGGGGATGAGGTTGAGGTGATGGTATTGGGACGTCCGCACAAGGCGACCATTCTGTCCGAGCCGCCTTTTGATCCAAATGGCGAAATCCTACGCGGCTGAATAAACCGTGAACGGTGCCTGACCCTACGGGAGGCTGTTCTCACGCAATCCAACACCTATAGTCTGACCCAACCATATCGGTCGTTTTGGGAGGGACGAGCGCATGGACTATCAAACCGATATGCTGATCGTCGGCGCCGGGTTTTCCGGCCTGACGATGGCGATTGAGGCCCGCAAACGCGGCATCAAGGACATTGTGATCCTTGAAAAAGCGAATGAGATTGGCGGGACTTGGCGCGAGAACACCTATCCCGGTGTCGCGTGTGATATCCCATCGCACCTCTATTCCATGGCAACGCATCTGAACCCGGACTGGAGTCGGGCCTACGCGGGCGGCGCTGAAATTCAGGCCTATCTGAAAAAGGTCTGCCTTGATGAGGGGATTTACCAGCTTTGCCATTTCGGTCAGCAGCTGAAATCTGCCCGCTGGGACGGCATGCGCTGGCAGGTGGAAACCGAAAGTGGGCAGCGCTGGTCGGCGCGGTTTCTGGTCTCGGCCATAGGGGCGCTGCATCTGCCCAGCATCCCCGATTTACCCGGTGCGGACAGTTTTCCCGGGCCTTGTTTTCACTCAGCCGAGTGGGATCACGACACGCCGCTTGAGGAAAAACGCGTCGCAGTTGTCGGAACCGGCGCTTCCGCTGTCCAGTTTGTTCCAGAGATTGCGAAAACTGCTGCACACGTCACAATCTTTCAACGCAGCGCGCCCTATGTCCTGCCCCGCCCGGATGGCCCAATCGCGCCCTGGTTACGCCGCCTTTATCGCAGCATCCCGGTGTTACCTTGGGCACGCCGGAAACTGGTTTACATGGTCTTCGAGTATCGCCATCGCGTGTTCCGCGGCGAAAAACGGATGGTAAATTTTGCCATGAAGATGTGGCGCAAATCGTTGGCAAGCGCGATCGCAGACCCGGGTCTGCGCAAACAGCTGACGCCGGACTATCGTATCGGCTGCAAACGCATCCTCAGCTCAAACGATTGGTACCCGACACTGGCGCGTGAAAACGTGACGTTGCTCCCGTACGGTGTGGCATCAATTGAGGGCGATCAGATCAATTCATCTGACGGAAGCCGTACAAAGGCCGACGTTCTGATCTGGGGCACCGGGTTTCATGTCACAGATGTGGTCGAGCGCCTCGACATAACTGGATCCGATGGACTGACATTGCGCCAGGCATGGTCGGACGGAATGAAAGCGCATCTGGGTACTGCCATCGCAGGTTTCCCCAATTTCTTCATCTTACTCGGCCCACATACCGGCCTCGGTCACAACTCGGTTGTGCTGATGATCGAAGCACAGGTTCGCCACATCGGCCGAGTGCTGGACCAGATGAACCGCGACGGACTACTAATCATAACACCCCGCCCGGACTACCAGGAAGCCTTCGAACAGGAAATGCGCGAACGGCACGAAGGCAGCGTATGGCAGGTGGGTGGCTGCGCCTCATGGTATCAGGATGCACAGGGCCGGAACACGACGCTTTGGCCCGGGACCGTTTCAGAGTATGAAAAGCGCATGGCGCAATCGGGGCTGGAACAATACCAACCTGCCCCTTCCTCAGGCGGAAAGTGATGAGATGACCACAATTCTAGTTATCGCCCTTCTGGTCGGCGGCTTCTTTGTCGGCATGAACCTGTGGACCCGGCGACTGACCCGGCAGGGGTTGCAGCGCGTCCCGCAACTTGGACAGATTGTCCCGGTGCGCGGCGGCAGCATTCATTACGTGGAAAAGGGCGACCCCACTAAGCAGACAGTCATCATGATCCACGGGCTTGCGGGGCAGCTGCAGCATTTCACCTATTCTCTGATGGACCTGTTGGCGGATGACTATCACGTCATCGCAGTCGACCGCCCTGGCTGCGGATACTCAACCCGCGATAGCGCCGATCTTGGGCGCCTGCCCGAACAGGCCCGCATGATTCAAGAGTTTCTGGACACCAAAGGCATTTCCAACGCCGTTCTGGTCGGACACTCATTGGGCGGGGCCGTATCGCTGGCCATGGCGTTGGAACACCCGGAGAAAACCAAAGCGCTCGCTTTGCTCGCCCCGTTGACGCAAAAGCTGTCGAACACGCCGCAAGTTTTCAAACCGCTGGAAATACGTACCGAGTGGTTGCGCAACTTTATCGGCAACACGATCGCCGTCCCCATTTCGGCTAAGACCGCCCCGCATACATTGGGAGCCGTTTTCTATCCGGAACCCGCGCCAGATGACTTTCTGGACCGCGCCGGCGGTGCGCTGGGGTTGCGCCCTTCGGCCTTCATTACCGCGTCGCAGGATGTTGTAGGGGTGGATGAAAGTATCGAAGCCCAGGTAGACCGCTATACCGACTTGTCCGTACCCGGCGGCATTCTGTACGGCGCACAAGACACCATACTTTCACCCACCGCCAACGGTGCCCCCATGACCCGGTTCGGGCTGAGCGACGAAAAGATAGAAGGGTTGGGCCATATGATCCCGATCACCGCACCCGATGCCTGCGCGGCCTTCATTCGTAGAATTGCTGATACTCCTGGGGTCGCCGCACAACAGGCAACCAAAGCAGATTGATCGGGGCAAAAATAATCTCCGTAAGTCGGTGTTTCCCCCTTGACCCTTTCCAGCCCCTCGCTTAAATCGCCTCTCACTCATGGCGGAGTAGCTCAGTTGGTTAGAGCAGCGGAATCATAATCCGCGTGTCGGGGGTTCAAGTCCCTCCTCCGCTACCAAATCCCCCAAATAACCATCTGAATAAAAAAATATTTTTTTGATAGCCGATGCTAGCTAGCATCATTGTTCCATACTTTGTGCGGAAATTCCCTTCCAAACTCCGGAAAAAATTTGGCACTATGTGTAGCGCGGCGGCAGCTTTCAGACAATTTGGTGGGATTTTCCGGGCAAACTATGACTGACGTGTCCATAACGAAATAGCCGAGCGGTCGGTAGGCTTCCGAGGCGTCTCGCCAGCGCACCCCATTGCGTCTGACGAAGATAATCCCGCTCAACACCCGCTTGTCATCTAACTGAGGCTTGCCGTGCGGCTTCGGGAAAAAGGCGGGAGCTTGGCCATCTGCTCGTCGGTCAGCAACTAAAGGTAGCTCATGTAACCGCTCAGTTTTCCGAACCGTGAATCACCCAGCGCAGCGAAAATCAATGCATCCTGACCCTAGGTGTAAATCATCGGATCCACCCTTTCGGCATTCATACTCTCAGTCATATACAATCAGACCCTGGCTTTTTCGAAGGCTGCCCAAGCGGTCTCAAAAGCATCAAAATCAAACTCCGGTTGGCGGGCTGCATCCAAGACGATGCGTTCTGTCACCAATAGTTTTTGGATTGCGGCTTCTAGCTGATCAACGACAAGACCGGGTACGACCAACGCGCCATGACGGTCGGCGTGCACCAATTCGCCAGGATTAACCGTCAGGCCAAAAATGGAAACCGGTGTATCGATCTCGCGGACGTGGACGAAACCGTGGCTTGGCCCGACGGAACCTGCCACGACCGGGAACCCTTTGGGTAAGTCGCCCAGATCCCTCATGACGCCATTGGTTACGACTCCGGACATACCAAAACCCTTGTGGACGGATGTATTGATTTCACCCCAATAGGCTCCGACGCAATCCGGAAAATCCATATCCTCGATCACAGCGACGCACGGATTGGGAGCTTCGGCCATGTATTTGTAATAGGCCATGCGCCGGGCCTTGATGACTTCAGGCGGCTCAGTCGGCGGATTGACCGCCGCGATCTTGGCCGTACGGGCATAGCCGACGATCGCGGGCTCTTCGGGCGCTGAACACAGCATGGTACCGCGCGTAAAATCGTCGAACCCGCGCTTGCCCTGTGCCACTTCGATGGCATTGCAGACCGTGGGGGTGTCGACCTTGCGAAGCAGGGACAAAAGGGATGGCGTCATGTGTCCTCCAACCAGCGGATCAAGGCCGCTGTGGTTTTTTGGGGTTGTTCCAATGTCGGCAGATGCCCGGCGCCTTCGATGATCTCCAGCGCGCTGTCTGGCAATAGATCGTGCATCAACTGGTGGCGTTCAACGGGGCACAGCCTGTCTTCTTGCCCACACAGGACCAAAGCCTTTCCCGTGTAAGCTGTCAGCGTCGCGCTTTGGTCCGGGCGATCCATCAGCGCCCGCGATTGGCGCAAAAATACGTCAGGGCCCAAGTCGGTGGCCATTGCCATGCACAGATCCAGGATAGCCCCCCGGTTAGGCCCGTCGGACAGGTAACTGGGCTTCATCTCGTCCCGCATTACCGACCTCAGATTGCCGTCGCGAACGGTTGCAATCTGGGGCGCGCGGCGGGCTTTTACCTCGGGCTTTTCGGCCAGCGGATTAGTGTCGAGCAATGCCAGACGCGAGACACGTGCAGGGGCCTGACGCAATACTTCCATGGCCACGATCCCCCCCATCGACAATCCCGCCAGCGCGAATTCAGCCGGCGCATTTTGCAGAATGTAATCTGCCATGGCTTGCACGCTGTCGTGTCGCGACAACGGGAATGTCATCACCGGCATCCTGCCTGACAGAGCATTGATCTGTGGGCCAAAAAGGCGGGCGTCACACATCATGCCCGGCAAGAAAATCACGGGTATCATGCCGAAGCCAGCTTGGCCCCCTCAGATAGCGCGGCCAACTTGGCGTAGGCGATCTGAGGGTCAACCGCGCCGAAGCCCGCAAAGGTGCCAAAGCCGCAATCGCTGCCTGCTATCACCCGGTCCGCGCCGACGATTGCTGTGAAACGTTCGATCCGTTGGGCCACAAGCTCGGGGTGCTCGACGAAATTGGTGGTGGTGTCGACCACACCGGGGACCAGAACCTTGTCATCGGGTATCTCAGATTTGCGGTCGCGGAACACGGTCCACTCGTGGGCGTGACGCGGGTTCGAAGTCTCAAACAGGACATAGCGCGATTTGGTTGCCATCAGGGTGCTGAACACCTTGTCCATGGCAATGTCGCAGCAATGCGGACCCTCATAGTTGCCCCAGCAAATATGCACCCGCACGCGATCCTGTGGGACGTTCTGAAGCGCGTGGTTCAGGGCCTCGACATGCATATCGGCAATCTTGACGAACTCGTCATCCGAGAGGTCCGTGAACAGCATATGGCGCGACAAGGCCAGATCAGGACAATCCAGTTGCAGATCCAGACCAGCGGCCACGATGGTCTCGTATTCCTTTTTCATGGCATCGGCCAGCGCCGCCAGATATGCCTCACGCGTGGAGTAGAAATCGTTCTGCAAAAACAGTGAGATCACACCCGCGGACGCGGCATTCATGAAACCGCGCTCGACTCCATGCTGCGCCATTGCGGCTTTGAGGTTGGCGATGTCCTTCTCTAACTCGCCCTGCCCTTTTGATCGCACTTCTCCGGTGCACATTGGTCGGGCGTATTGCGGCGTGCCGCCGTCATTGGCCAGCCGCTGCAGAAAGCCGGGGAACATCTTCAAATCTGCCGGCGCGTTTCGGGGGCTGTCACCGGAAAACCCGGTGTAGCGGTCCTTGACATAGGTCGCATAAGAAATCTTCGAAGTCTCACCGTCGCTGACTATATCAACGCCGGATTCGACCTGTTTGCGCACCGTTTCAGAGACTGCGGCAGCCATGCACGCGTCAAACGCGGCTGCTTCATATGGTTCATCGTTTTCCCTGGCAAAGATAAGATCCACGACGTCCTGTGTTCGGGGCAAAGACCCAACATGTGTGGTTTTTACGGCCATAAAGACCTCCTTACAGTTTTCGTGCCATCAGCACAGTATGGCTTTGGGTTTCAGGGTCTTCGGCCAAAAAACCGGTCAATTGCAGCCCGTTCTCTTCTAGGCACGTTGCATAACCGGCCGGGGATAGCGAGGCGTGATAGACAAGCTCTGACCCCACTGTGCCGCTGACTTCTCCTTCGCGTGGACCCACGGTCAACATCAGCATTCCACCGTTATGTAAATGACGCGCCATGCGGGTGATGCAGCCCTTCTGCTCATCTGATGTCAGGTGAAAGAAACTGTTCCAGGCGATGATCCCATCGAATTGCTGATCCAGCTCAAAATCCCGCATGTCAGCTTTCCGCCAATCCCCGTCCGGCCAGCGATCTTTGGCGATGTTCAGCATGGCTGCGGAAAAATCGACACCCGTGACATCGAACCCTTCGGCCATAAACCAGCGCGCAATGGGATCGCCTGTGCCACAGCCCAGATCCAGTACGTGGTCACCCGGCTTGAGGCTGGCCGTGAAGCGCGCCAGCCAGCGCGCCTCGAACAGGGCTTTTGAGCGGCGCTTGTCATACTCTGTAGCTTGCCGCTCATATATGGCCTGGGTGTCGTTCGGGTCTGCGCTCATCCTGTCCAGGTCGCTCCTGCCGGTTCATCGGTTGCAGTGATCCGGTACAGGCCCGCCTGCCCGGTCATTGATGGTTGAACGCTATAGGATTCACCGGGCAAAACCAGAGCCGTGTCGCCTGTCGAAATTGTCGTTTCGTGCCCGTCGATCGAGATATGCCAGTGACCGCTGGCTGGCATCAGAACCACAGGTTTATCCGCCGCAATCGGTTCGGTCACAGAGGACCCACGGCCAAGGAAGTCGACCGCAAACCCCGGCTTATCCTTGATCAGCCCGCTCTCGCCAATTACCTGTGCTGGCTTGTTGGCCGACAACGCCATCAAATCCCAATACCGTGCAACATATTTGCCGACGACATCCTCAACCGGAACCTCAGGGTAGCCCTTCAACTGCTCTTCGGTCAGCAAGGGCATTGGGTGCACATTATGAGGCAGCTCCTGACCTTTCTTGGTGTCGTACAGAACGCCATTGTCGCCCAGCATCAGACCATGCGCCTGCGCATCTTCAATGACCTGAGGGGCCCAAGTGACGCCTCCGCCCGCGTCGTCTCCGCCCAAGATTGCCATGATCATACCGTAGTCCTGGCCAACGTTTTCAAAACCACGGAAGATGCCGGTCGGGATGTTGAAAATATCACCCTCCTCGGCGATGAACTCACCGGCGGTGCCATAACGGCCCCAGAAAAAGCGCCAGCGACCTTTGGCAACAAAGAAAACCTCGGCCGTTGTGTGGCTGTGCAATGAGTTCCGGCATTTCGGCGGTTGACCGGCGGCACCGATGTTAAAGCCGATCTTATCGGTGATGTGCACGTGCTGATCCGGAGATTCCGAGACACCACCGCCGATGATCGTGAAATTCTCTTTCTGATCGCTGCCCGGCGTATGGGCATCGATAAAGGCGGTTTTACAGGGTTGAAGCTCGCCGTAGCGGACAATGCGGGAAGTGATGGCTGACTTGGTCATGACGTATGATCCGATTTTTTGTTTTCAGGAATGCAAGCTCGTGTGCTCTGGCGGCACAGGCGCTCACTCCCCTGGCGGGCGCAGATTCAGTCGCCGCGCCCGCAGGCTCTGACGAAACATATGGAAACGTCGACATGCTCCGGTTTCACGCAGACCACCTGCAAGGATGCGATATGCGACCGGGCGGGCCACTCAGACCTCTCCGCTCTGCAACAGGATCTGTTTCCAGACCGAGGTTTCATCGAACAGAGTATATTCACGGCGCAGCTGCGGCTGCCCCGCAATCAACGCGCCAAACTCGGCGTGACTGATCCCGAGGACATAAACCTGTGCCCCTGTCGGCGCCCCGAACATGCCCCAGCCGTCATGCTTGCCCCAAAGGCTCCAGCGAATTGCTGATCGCGGCGGCATATCCGGGTCGTCGCGCCCGATCTGGTGTTCAACCTTGAATTCAGCATTCGGGAAACTTGCCCGCAGGCCCATCCAGAACCGGTCGACGGCATCCCAGCCATACCCCGTGACGCCGCCCACATACTCAGACTGCACCGCACGGTCATATTCGGCCACGATTGTGCCCATATCGGCACTCATAATCCGGGTCAGGATATCAGCATATCGCTGCCCCCACTCATTATCGTTGCCGCGCCCCTTGTAGGGGCCGGGCTGGTCGATCTCGGGGGTCAGAGGTTTGACACAGCTGTCCTTACCACCTTCACGCGCAATCAGATCAGCGGCGTATTCTTTCGGGTCCCAGCCCATCTGTCGCACAATCGCGCCCTGATCGCGGATCAACCATTCGTCGTTGATCTGGTTGTCGATGGCGTGGCAGTCGGCCAGAATTCGATAGCATAGTTTTGTACCCGTAGGTTTGCCGTAAACCCCCTCGGCCAGATGCGTGGCAGTAGACAGGATGCGGTGAGAGCTCAGCATGCCTTCTTCCGGCGTGCCCGACCAGATCACATCTTCACCCATCAACTGCCGGTCCGGAAACTCGGCCAGGGTCGCCATCGTCGCGCCGATCACATTCTGATTTCCCAAAACCACCGAACCGGGTGAGCGAACGACGATATCTTCGCTGTAATACTCGTGCAGGGTTGCGATGCCCCGGTCTTCCCAGATCTCTTTGGTAATTCCGATGATATAGTCGGGAAAATCCCGGAACTTGGGATCAAAGCCTTTCATGTTTTCATCCTTTGCGGGGTCCAGCCTTTGGGCAGCCGTGCCGAAGTGCGCACGATCAACGGCCCATCAATCGCGACCTTGCGGGCTGCGGCAACTGCCGGGTTTTCAATATGGTCCAACAAGGCATCAACGGTTTCCGCCACCATCAGGTTGGCGCGCTGACGAATGGTGGTGAGATTATAGGCAAGCCATCCGGCCTGCGGAACATCATCGTATCCAACGACAGAAACATCTTCTGGTATACGCATTCCAAGTTCAAACCGAATGACGTCCATCACGGCAAGCGCCATATGGTCATTGGCGACGAACACCGCATCGGGTCGTTTTTGCGGTTCAACATCAAACATGCGGCGCGCGGCCAATCGCGCATTCTCGGTCAGAAACTCTCCTATTTCATAGGCGTACAGATCCTGACCTGCATCACCGAGAGCGGCGCGAAACCCGGCCTCGCGGTCTCGCTGGGTTGAGGCACCCTGCCAACCGGCAATGTAAGCGATGCGACCGTGGCCTGCGGCAATAAAGAATTCAGCGACCTTGCGGCCGCCGGAATAATTGTCAGAGGTCACCGAGGTAATCCCGTCGATATCCTGACTACGGTTGAACAGTACGACCGGCACACCAGCTTGTTGGCACCGCGTTGCGATATCGGACGACATCGCGACCGAGGCCAGGATCACGCCATCAACCTGATAATCAAGAATTTCCTCCATAACGTCGTCAATGTTTCCGGCGGTTCTGGAGGCCATGAAAATCAGGACGTGATAGCCCTGCTCCTGCAACTCGTTCGACAGCTTCTCGAGCGCTTCGGGGTAGAAATAGTTGTCCAAATAGGCGACGACCAAACCGATGATGCGGCTTTTGCCCGACACCATCGCGCGCGCCAATACATTGGGGCGATACCCAAGCTCAGTCGCGGCTTTGCGCACCTTTTCTTCCGTCTTCTTGCTGACCGAAGCGCCCGGCGTGAAGACGCGACTGACGGCGGATTGGCTGACACCGGCCAGTTGCGCGACCTGGAGTGATGTTACTTTCTCAGCCATCAATCTGCTGTCCAACCTCCGTCAATCAACATCGAGGTGCCTGTAACCAGCGCTGAGGCATCCGAGGCGAGGTAGCGTACCGCACCCATGATATCTTCGACCTCGCCCACGCGACCCAGTTTGATCTTTTCCATGATCCACGCGGCGCGTTCTGGGTTGTCAAAGGTGGATTGGGTCAGAGGCGTTCGAATGAACGTCGGGCAGACCGTGTTGATTCGGATGCCCTGCTTGCCCCATTCGATGGCCATGGATTTGACCATACCTTCGAGCCCATGCTTGGTTGCACAGTAAAGCGCCCTGTCTACGCCGCCCACATGGCCCATTTGACTGGAGATATGAATTATGGACCCTGGCTTGCCAGCATCGATCAAGGCACGCGCAGCATAGGCGGAAAGGAAGTAGGCGGAACGCAAGTTGACGCCGGTAACGACATCGAAGTCTTCGGGTGTCGTTTCAATTGCGGGGCTATGACGGGCGACCCCGGCCGAGTTCACCACGACTTCGAAGTTTCGCGTTTCGAAAAGCTGTTTCAGCTTTCCCAGATCGCCCTGGTCCAGCACAAGCGCTTCGGCTGACCAGCCCTGCCCCTGCAGAGCAGCCACCGTATCATTCAACCGGTCCTCGCCTCTGGCCGCACAGACGACATGCGCGCCCGCCTCGGCCAGCGCCACGGCACAGCCCAGCCCAATGCCTGAAGAGGCACCTGTCACCAGGGCGGTCTTTCCTGTGAGGGAAAACGAAGGGGTGCGCGGCAGTTCAGTCATCAGCTCATTCCATCCGGTATATCAATGCGCCCCATGTTTCGGGCCTTGTTGAATTCCCGCAGACGGGCAAAGACGTCAACGCCTAGCTGGCGATAAGCATCCAGAAGATCGACGAGCACCCAGTTTTCACGAATGCGCCCGTTTTCCAGCCGCCAAAAATCGAGGCTGCGCATGGTGATCTTCTTGCCCGCAGGCGCTATCCCCATCCATCCGTCATGAGTGACGGTCTGTATCATGTTAGGCCATCCGGTCACGGCAGCGTATTCGCCATCGCCGAAGAAATGGTAGGTGATGTCCTCGACGTATTTCCCGCGATCCGGCATCCCGTTCAGGAACGGAATCTGGTGCCAATTGCGGAATCCTGCATAGCCTCGTCCGGTGCCGATGCCTGAGGGGCCGTACCAATTCATACGGGGATGCCAGAACCGCTCCATCTCCATCACCTCGGGGCCGCCATGCGACGGGTGTTTCTTGAGGTGCTCCAGCATGTCGATGATGTGTTTGCAGGTCTCTTTCCCTTTGGCCTCATCGTGGGGCCCAGGCACCAACCCATCCTGCGTGGCCGGGCCCGGCACATGCCATTCGCGTCCAAGGCTGGGTGCCATCGGCCAGGCATTTGCCTGCATCATCACCTCGGGGATATCCCAAAGGGCCTGTATTTCCGCGATTTTGCCGTTTTCGAAACGGTAAAATTCGTGGAACCGCATAGTAACCTGATTACCAGTCGGTGGGATGTCCAGCCATGGGCCGGTGAATGTGCCCGTGTAGTAGCCGCCGCACCCTACCCAGTCCGAACCATGTTCATCCGGGCCGGCCATGACAATGTAGTCGCGGCGTTCCAGATCGGGCCAGGCCGTCAACAGGTCTTTATAGGCGCGGTCATAGAAAGCGTCGCTGCCAATGCTGTCGCCAAAGGGATGGCATAGGTGGAAAACGGCGTCCGAGGCCGTTACCTCGGCCAGTGCCGCGCGAACACTGGCCTCGGAAAAATCATACATCGCGGCCCTGAGCGGAGCGATCAGGGCCTTATGCTGAGTATGCCTATCACTCATTCAGCGGCATCCCGATAAGGCGCCGGCTCGCCATAGGGCACGTTAATGCCGCCATAGCGACGCACGCGGACGTTGCACTGTTCTGCGTGGCCCACAAAACCTTCCAACATGCACAGACGCGAGCCGTATTCGCCGATTAGTGTCGCCGCCTCGTTGGTCAGAACTTTCTGATAACTGTGCGTTTTCAGATACTTCCCGACCCAAAGCCCGCCGGTATAGCGCCCCGCCTTCTTCGTTGGCAGCGTGTGGTTCGTACCAATCACCTTGTCCCCGTTTGACACGTTGGTGCGCGGACCAAGGAACAACGCGCCATAGCAGGTCATATTCTCAAGGAACCAGTCGTCACGATCCGTCATCACCTGCACATGTTCCGAGGCGATATCATCAGCGACCTGCAGCATCTCGTCATACGTGTCGCAGACAATCACCTCGCCATATTCATCCCATGACACTTTCGCGGTGTCGGCGGTCGGCAGGATGCCCAGCAGGCGGTCCACCTCGGACAGCGTCTCATTGGCAAGCTTTTCAGAGTTTGTCAGCAACACGCAGGGGCTGTTGTATCCGTGTTCGGCCTGTCCCAGCAGATCGGTTGCGCATAGCTCGGCATCTGCCGCGGTCTCGTCCGCGATCACCATGGTTTCGGTGGGACCTGCAAACAGATCAATGCCGACGCGCCCGAACAACTGGCGTTTCGCTTCCGCGACAAAGGCGTTGCCGGGACCAACCAGCATGTGAACCGGATCAATCGTCTCGGTGCCCAAAGCCATCGCACCAATGGCCTGTATGCCACCCATAACGTAGATCTCATGCGCGCCACCCAAATGCATGGCCGCAATCACTGCTGGGTTCGGCTTGCCTTTGAACGGAGGCGTGCAGGCAATGATACGAGGGACACCCGCGACCGAAGCCGTGGCCACGGACATGTGGGCCGAGGCCACCATTGGGAACTTACCGCCAGGGACATAACATCCGACCGATTGTACGGGGATGTTCTTATGGCCAAGAATCACGCCCGGCAGGGTTTCGACCTCAATGTCCAGCATTGAATCCCGCTGAGCCTGCGCAAAGTTGCGCACCTGTTCCTGGGCGAATTTAATGTCGGCCAGTTCCCTATCGGTCAATTGACCGATCAAGTCATCGATTTCCTGCTGGCTCAGGCGGAACGAGGCTGGCGAGTAGTTATCGAACTTCTCACTCAACTCACGTACCGCAGCGTCACCGCGGGTTTCGATGTCTTTCAGGGTCGCCTCAACCACGGCGCGGGTTTTGGCATCATCTTCCGCCCGGTCCGCATCGGATTTGCCGCGTTTAAGATACTCGATTGCCATATTTCCAATCCTCAGTTTTCGGGCCGGGGTGGACATTTCTCACCCCGGTCAAATGCTTCCCAGCCTTCGCCGTTGAACAGGTCGACACCCAGTTGCGCCGCGACATGTGCGAAATCGACATTCACCCAGTTGTCGACGATCTTGCCGTCAACGACTTTCCAAAAATCCATATAGCGGATCTCGACACGCTTGCCGGTAGGAGCGATGCCCAGAAACTCACCCGTATGGGTTGCTTCCTGACGGCCAAAGGCTGCTGCCCATTCGCCCATGTAAAGACGGGCCTCATCGATGCAGGTCTTGTCCGAAAACGCCGCTTGAAACGGGCGCTGCCAGTTTTCCTGAAACTCTTTCAGCCCGGTTTTGGTGCCGCAGCCTTGATTGCCCATCCAACGGAAGCCTTCAGTGAAGAATTCTCCGATGTCATCAATGCGGTGATCGTTCAGACCATCCACCATGGTTTCGATCACGCGGCGCGTTTCTTCGGTTTTGCTCATGTCCGTGTCGCGGGTCAGAACCGCTTGTTCGGGACGGGAACCTTTCATGTCTTTATCCTTTCAGGTTGTCAGAGGGAGAGTTTGGAGGCTGTACCCCCAATACTCAGAAAGTCCCTCGGCATCCTGTTCAGCGCTGGGTGGCGCGACATGGCGTTATGGCGGGCATGATTGCTCATTAGCCTTTGACCGCTCCGGCTGTCAGACCGCTGACGATCTGGCGCTGGAAGATCAGAACAAGAAAGATCAGCGGCGCAGTGATCGACACGGCGGCGGCAACCGCGACCACCTGATCGGTTGTTGTCGTCTCGCGGTTGAACATGCCGACGATGGCGGGAACCATGGTCTGGTTCTGCGCATCCAGCAGCAACGCGGTGACAAGAAAGTCGTTATAGGCCAGCAAAAAGCTGAACAGACCCGTGGTGATCACCCCCGGCCACATCACCGGCATGATCACACGACGGAAGGCCTGAAAATGGCTGCAACCATCAACGCGCGCGGCCTCGTCCAGCTCTGCCGGGATATTCTGAAAGAACGAACGCAGCATCCAGATCGTGAATGGCTGATTGATCGCAACCAGAACAGCGATCACCGCAAATGGCTTGCCGTATAGTGTTGGTGCATTTTCACCCAGGATCGGGGCCAGCCATTCAGCCGAGTTGATGAACACCGGCAGATAGCCAGCCACCAGCACCGAATGAGGCAGGGCCCGGAACACCAAGGCGACAATCAGGATCCAGAAAGCCAAAGTCGATCCAGACCGTGCCAGACCATATCCCGCCAACGTGCCAACGGTCAGCGACACGGTCACCACACCTGTTGTCACGATCAGTGAGTTCTTGAAGTTGTTTGAAAAGCCCCGGTCAATCCAGACGGTCTTGTAGTGTTCGGTGGTCAGGCCAAGCACGTCCCGACCCAAGGGTCCGAACCAGGGGTTCAGCACGTTTAGAACGGCGGGCAGGACGACAAAGAATGCAAGCAGAAAGCCAACAAGAACAACCAGCACGCCGATCACCCAGCCAAACCATTCTTGCTCGGGTTTCGTGTAAGACTTCACCATCGACGGGAGTGTTTTTGTGGAGATCACAATCGTCGCCCAAATCACCGCGATGCCCAGAATGATGTCCAGCAGCGAAAGACCTTTGCCAACGCCCAGAGTGGCAGGACCGAAGATCACGTTCAACGCGTTGCTGTCGAAGGCATCCACTGGCGACTTGAAGCTCATCACCACGATCCAGAAGATCGGGAAGGCCGCGATCAGGCACCACAGCGCAAGGAAGATGTTTGAAGTCAGCCGCAGGCCAAAAGGCTGGCGAAGCGCACGCGAGGACATATCAGTGACCTCCTTTATGATCGCGCCATGTACGGCGCAGCGGAAGGATAAGCAGGATGACAACGCCAATCATGGTCAGCATCGAGTTGGCCGAGGCACGGCTGATCGACCGGTTACCCGCCTGATCCGGCGTCAGGTAGTCAAAGGTCAGCCACTGTAGCGAGATCACATAGCCCTGGCTTGAGAAGCCTACGATTTCTTCGAACACACGGTAGCTGTCCATCAGGTGGATCATTGATACAAATATGATAAGCGGCATCAGATGCGGAATGACGATGTATTTCAGCCGCTGCCAGCGGGTCGCCCCGTCAATTACCGCGCTTTCCAAACTGTCTTGATTAACCGTTTGGAGACCGGCGTAAAAGATGATGGCCGCAAAGGGCGCCACGTGCCAGACGCGGTAGATCATCATCAGGACTTCAATCGTCCAAGCCTGGGCAAACAGGGCTATGTCACGGTTCAGCCACCATTCCATCATCGCAGTCAGGATACCGTCGCCGCGAAACAGCCAATTGATTGACAGAACTCCGATCACCGGAGTGATGATAAAAGGTAGCAGAGAGACGAATATCACCGGGCCGCGGATAGAACGCGCGGCATTGTTTATCAGAATGGCAATCCCAAGCCCGCAACCGACCACCAACGGCAGAGTGATCAAAGTAAACGTCAGAGTGAACCGCAGGGCCTTCCAGAAATTGATCGTCGACAGCACATGCCAGCTGCCATCACTTATGGCGCGCCATGCACGGTCAGGTTCCAGAACATTGCGATAGCTTTGCAACCCCACGTACTGGGTTTGCGTGATTATCTCACCATGCTCATCCAGCTTTGGCTGCGACACCTTTTCAGTCACACAGGTCTGGGTCAGGAAACCGGGGGTACAGGTTTCTTTTTCAACCGTCTCATAGATCGGCTGAGTGACATAGAAACTCTGCTTGAACACGCTGACCAGCGGGAACGCGATGAAGAGAAGCATCATAAAGACAGAGGGACCGACAAAAGCAGCAAATGTCCGGAAGTTCATGGCTCTGCCTTTCTAATGGTTCTCGGGGGAAAGGGATGGGAGGGCCGTAGCCCTCCCAAGGGAGGATCAGTTGCTGATCAGACCCGCTTCTTTCGCGGCAGTGACATAGTCTGCCTCGATATCGGCCAGAGTCGTCTGCGCGTCTTTGGCACCGGTCAGGTAGTCGGCCAGTCCGTTACCCAACGAGGTGTGCATGATGCCCATAGGACCGGAAGCCGGGTAAGCCTTGGCGCCGCCTTCAGCGGACGCTGCAGCACCTGCAGCCAAAGGGCCTGCCGAATAGGCCGTGCTCAGCCATACTGCGACATCGTTGTTCGCACTGACCGTATCGGTGTCCATGCCCTCAAGTGCGACGCGGAAGGCAGCATCCGCTTCTTCGTCGCTCATGTTCGAAGCCAGAACAATACCGTCCCACCAGATTGTGGTCGCCGGAACCGCCGATCCCATTGGAGCCGCGGCCATGGTCACCTTGCCAACGACCTGGCTTTCGGCCTCATCGTTCATCGCAGCGGCACGGCTGGCCCACAGGTTCGCCATGGCAATCTTGCCCTGCTGGAACTGCTGTTGAACATATGTCGAGTCGGAAACCAGATATTCTGGATCCATATACTCGGTCATGGCTTTCAGGGTTTCCAGCGCCGCTACGCCTTGCTCGTTGTTGATTGCAGGCATGTTGCCGTCACCAAAGAACGAACCGCCCTCGCCCAAATACATATTGACGAATTCCTGACCAAGGTTCCAACCGGTCTTGAACGTCCCACCAATGGGATAGTCCATGACGCCGGCTTCCTTGATCTTGGCAGCCGCGGAAAGAACATCGCCATATGTCTTGGGTTCTTCGATGCCCAGTTCAGCCAGAACATCGTCGCGATACATCAGGTGCTGCGCATTCACCATCATCGCAATCGCCATGGTCTTGCCATCGACTTTGATCAACTGATTGGGCAGCAAATCCTGACCGTACTTCTCGACCAGATCGTCCAGCGGACGGATCGTACCGGCATTGAGCAAAGGCACCAGAGTTGCGTTCGAAACACCGCCGATCTGATAAAGCGCCGGATCAGCGGCAAATGCCTCAGGTTGCTTTTCGCGGAATTCCTGGTCCAGCGAAGCACTGAAGTTACCGCATTCCGCCATTGCATCGGTGACCGCTTTCCAGGCTTCAAACCCGGCGGACAGCGACTTCAGTGGCACGTCGTTTTCAAAGGCGCATTCCGCCCATGCGCCGGTGGCGGCGATGGACATGGCACCTGCCATAAGGATCGTCTTGAGTTTCATGCGTTTCTCCCTGTCAGGATCGGTCCGTCGTCGACGTCCGGACCGGTGTTAAGCCCGTTTGGGCTGTTTGTGGGGGTGGTCCCCAATCCGCGCACCGCTTTCAGCTTCAAAGAGGTGACAGATTTCTTTTGGCACCGAGAACGAGACTGTCTCGCCAATCTCGGCGCGGAAGGCTTTATCGGCTTTGACCGATACCAGAGCACCGCCGACCCGGACCGAGATCATGGTCGCGTCGCCCAGCAATTCCAGCGTGTAAATGGGTGCTGTGATCTGGCCCTGCCCTTCGGCAAGGCTGGCGTCTTCTGCGCGGAATCCCAGTGTCATTGGGCCGTCCGGAGCATCGACTGGAATTTCGACATGCTCGGCTCGGAACACGCCGCCCGAAACCTCGCCATCCATCAAATTCATCGCGGGTGAGCCGATGAAGCTGGCCACAAACGTGTTAGCCGGCATGTCGTAGATTTCCGTGGGGCTACCCACTTGCTGAACCACGCCTTGTTTCATCACCACAACGCGGTCGGCCAAGGTCATGGCCTCAATCTGGTCATGGGTTACATAGATGGTGGTGACGGCCAGCTCATGACTTAGATTTTTGATCTGCGCCCGGGTGGAAACCCGCAGTTTAGCATCCAGATTTGAAAGAGGCTCGTCCATCAGGAACACGTTGGGTTCGCGCACAATGGCACGGGCGAGTGCCACACGCTGCCTTTGACCACCTGACAATTCGGCAGGCTTACGATGCAGAAAATCGTCCAGCTCAACCATCGCGCTGGCGCGGCGCACTTTCTCGTCATGGGTCGACGGGTCGATGCCGCGCACTTTCAGCGGAAAGCGGATGTTTTCATATACGTTCATGTTCGGGTAAAGCGCATAGCTCTGGAACACCATCGCAACGTCGCGGTCCTTCGGCTCCAGATCGTTGACCACATTGCCATCGACTAGGATTTCACCCTCGGTCACATCCTCAAGACCAGCGATCATCCGCATTGTGGTGGTCTTGCCGCAGCCAGAAGGGCCGAGCAGTACCAGAAACTCGCGATCTGCAATGGTCAGGTCGAAGTTGTGAACCCCAACAAATGAGCCCCATCGCTTGCCGACGTTCCGCAATTGAATTTCCGCCATGGTGCCCCCTGCAAGGAATCATTTTGCATACGTTTGCAAAACTGTAATTCGCATACGTCAATTCAGGCAAGACTTTTTTGCATACGTATGCAAAACTGACGCAAATACCCGACTCAACCCGGCTTCGTGCCTCTCGTAAATCTTTGATCACAATGGCAAATACCGTGACCTTTCAGACAGAAAAAAAACTCGTCTCTGCGTTTCACACCGCGTTGGATTCCGCGACAGAACAAGAAATCCCGAAGGTAATGAGCCAATACTGCGCCCCAGATCTGAAGTGGCGCGGCTTTCACCCATTCAACGAAATCAATGGCGCCGTACAGGTTGCCGGGCAGTTCTGGCAGCCACTAAAAAGCAGCCTGACCCGCCAGCAGAACCGTGTAGATATCCTGTTTGCAGGGCAAAACTCGCTGCGGGACGATGCTGACGTCTGGGTCGTGTCCATGGGGCATTTGATGGGGCTGTTTGACCGACCGTGGCTGGGCATTCGCCCAACTGGCAAGCTGGCATTCCTTCGCTATTGTGCATTCTACAAGGTCGCCGGTGACAGGATTGTCGAAACAGCGATGTATTTCGACATACCGCACCTGATGGTGCAAGCCGGACAGAATCCGTTTCCCCCGCAAACAGCGGCGCATTTGGTGCAACCCGGACCAAGGCCCCATAACGGTCTGCTACTGAACGAGCAGCCCATTGAAGAAGGCGAAAGGACGCTGGCGGTCATCAACGCGATGATCTCGGATCTGGGCCAATGGGACAGTGGGTTGTCGCTTGAGGATGAATTGGCCCGAACCTGGCACCAAGACATGATCTGGTGGGGGCCTGAAGGGATCGGCGCGACCTACACGATAGAACGCTATGCCAGGCAGCACTCAGGCCCGTTCCGCGCCGCCTTCTCAGAACGATCAAAAACCAAACATGTCTGCCGCATGGCCGAGGGGCATTATGGCGGGTTCTTCGGCTGGCCCAACTTCACGGCAACTCCGTCTGGTGGGTTCATGGGTATGCCCGCAACCGGTACGCCCGGCGAATTCAGGGTGATCGATATCTATCGCCGCGCTGGTGACAAACTGGCAGAAAACTGGGTCTTCATTGACCTGTTGCATTTCTGGAATGCGCAAGGTGTCGATATTCTGGAACGCACGACGGGGATCCAAACGCCATGAGAATAGATGCGCATCACCACTTGTGGGACCTGTCTGCCGTGAACTACCCCTGGCTCATGGAAAAGGGCGTCGCTCGTTTCTTTGGCGACCCCTCCCCCATCCAACGAAACTATTTGCTGCCGGAATTTCGCGCAGATGCCAAAGCCGAGGGTTTCGGCGCCTCGGTCCATATTCAGGTGGGCGCGGCTGACCCCTGGGCCGAAGCGCAATGGGTGCAATCAGTGGCCGACCGCTTCCCAGACTGGCCATTGGTGCAAGTGGCGTTCTGCGATCTGACCGCTAATGATCTGGACAAACAACTCGACCGGCTTCAAACCCTGCCGTCTGTACGTGGCGTTCGTCAGATTATTGGCCGTGCTCCGGGCGAAGATGCCTCAACTGGAACGAACTCGCTGCTAAAAAACCCAGAGTTTTTGGCTGGGCTGAAGCAACTGGGCCGCCGCGGTCTTTCCTTTGACCTTCAACTACTGCCTGAACTTATGGGTCAAGCTGCAGATGTCCTTGCGCAAGCTCCGGAAACCCAGACGGCGTTGTGCCACGCAGGTTCACCGTATGACCGGACTCCGCCAGGTTTGCGAAAGTGGGCTGACGAATTGACCGCATTGTCAAGCCTTCCGCAGGTCTATTGCAAACTCTCCGGCCTTGGAATGTTCGATCACAACTGGAGCGCAGAAAGTGTCGCGCCTATCGTTTCAAATTGCTTGTCTCAATTTGGCAGCGATCGCTGCATGTTCGGATCGAATTTCCCAGTTGATAGCCTAACATCAACTTTCAAAGATCTTGTTTCCTGTCACCAACAGATCATCTCAAAATCGGACCATGACGACGTGTTTCATATCACCGCAAAACGCTTTTATCGTTTTGAAGAATGAAAAAACGCATAAACCGAAGTTTTTGGCACCACTTTCTGATGGCTTCTTTGCAATTGCGGCGGATGTCTACTGTCCGCCGTAAGTTCTGAATGCAACGAACAACTTTCGGCTGCCCTTCCAAATGGGTTTTAGCATGCTGCAAAGTACACAATATATGACGCGAGTTGAGTGTACGTAGAATTCGAGAACGAGTGCTGTTGGCCCGCCGCAATGCAACAGTTTTGCCTATCACGTACAAATCTCTTGACGGTAGGCTACTGGCGCGGCTTGTCGCGCTCAGTGCCATTAGGTTGCGACGAGAGATACCTCGTTGTCCGGCGAGTAAGTGTCCCAGATGTTCCAGTGTCCGGTCGTTGGTGTCGGGTTGTTGATTATTGGAACATCGAGCACGGTGGGCTTGCCACCGTCCACAAACCAATATGCCGCAGGTAAATCTGACCGTTCCGTTTAACCCTCGAGGGTATTGGGGCTTATATATTATAAGGTCTATTGTGTGAGGTTCTCATCCAAATTGGGCGTCCGAACCAGTCCTCGCAAAATTCTGTTACTCTTCGCGGGCAATGATCATTGGTTCCCTTGCCACTAATCTTCCCGCAACAGCTCAACTATTTCATCAAG
The DNA here is from genome assembly GCF_059611125.1 of Ruegeria sp. CDSB029. NCBI lineage: Bacteria > Pseudomonadati > Pseudomonadota > Alphaproteobacteria > Rhodobacterales > Roseobacteraceae > Ruegeria > Ruegeria sp. CDSB029. The sequence continues at coordinate 22,690 of NZ_JBXWOX010000019.1, read as the reverse complement.
TTCCGCGCGTCGCCTCGATGGATGCGGAAGGTTTATCACCAGCGACCGGCCTGTTTCGCAGGCCTGCGCCGATACACGCACCAAATGCCCGGCCTTGAGCGCAGGTTCGATCAGACATCCATGCGCCATCAAGGCACCAGCCCCGGACTTAGCCTCTTCGACTGCAAGACCGTAAAGCGAATATTTCGGCCCTTTGTTAGGATCGCTGATGAGTGTCCCCGTCTCCTCGGACCACCGCCGCCAGTCATCATGCCATGTCTGATCGTGCAGCAGCGGGGTGGATTCAAAATTGAAACTCTCAGCCAGTTCCGGCGCGCAAACCGGGAAAATGAAATCCTCCGCGATTACAATTTGATCAGCCGCCCCATCAGGTTCAGCAATGAAGACAGAAAGATCAAACAGATCACGTGATAGGCGAGGCGATGTTTCCATGGCCGTTACTGAGAACTTCATGTCCGGCCAAGTGTTTCGGATTCGCTCCAAACGCGTCGGCAGCCAAAGTTGTGCGACCGAAGGCAGGGCCGCGATGTGGATCTCAACGCTCGGGCTCAGGTTCCGCAGGTTCTGCGTTGCGGCGGCAAGCTGATCGAAGGCCAGGGTGAAATCACTGGCCAAGTGGCGCCCAGGCGCGGTCAGCTCAACCCCTTGCGCGTTTCGCCGGAACAGCGGCACGTCCGCCCACGCTTCAATTGTCTTTATATGTTGCGAAATCGCACCGGGAGTGACGCTCAGCTCTTCGGCAGCAGCAACGAAACTGCCCAGCCTTGCTGCAGCTTCAAAAGCGCGAAGTGCATTGAGCGGTGGCCCTTTCGGGCGTCTTGGTAGAACAGCCATTGTCTTAGACTCAGTTTTTCTACGCCAAGAAATAGCAATTCTGATTTGCGATGTCGCCCCGTTTGTTCAATCTGGTGACAAGCAGGAGGTCACAGACATGACAATCACACACCGAAACTGGGTCCCGGATCAGTGCGAAACCCGTGTTCAGCAAATCGCCGCCAAGGCGTCTCAGGCCGCGTCTGATGAGCTGATCAAACGGATCGGCGATCTTGCGACGCGGAACCGCGAGATCCACGAGCGAGAGTGTTTCAACCTAAACCCCGCAACCAACGTGATGAACCCAAAGGCCGAGGCCCTGTTATCGTCGGGCATCGGGTCGCGGCCGTCGCTGGGCTATCCCGGCGACAAATATGAGATGGGGTTGGAAGCTATTGAAGAGATTGAAGTGATTGCCGCCGAGCTTTGCGCCGAGATCTTTGAAGCCAAATTCGCCGAAATCAGGGTGCCGTCAGGCGCGATTGCCAACCTCTATGGGTTCATGGCGACCTGCAAGCCGGGCGATACAATCATTGCACCGCCAGCCTCGATTGGTGGGCACGTGACTCATCACCTTGGGGGGTGTGCTGGGTTGTTTGGCCTGCGCACGATTGAGGCGCCAACGGATGGTGACGGCTATACGGTCGATCTGGATCAGCTACGCGCGTTGGCGCTGAAAGAACGGCCCAAGCTGATCACTATCGGGGGCAGCCTCAATCTGTTCGAACATCCCGTAAAAGAGGTCCGGCAGATCGCTGACGAGATCGGGGCCAAGGTCATGTTCGACGCCGCCCATCAATGCGGGATCATCGCAGGCAAAGCGTGGTGCAATCCTTTGGCCGAGGGCGCGCATTTCATGACGATGAGCACTTACAAAAGCCTGGGCGGCCCCGCCGGTGGTTTGATCGTCTCCAATGACGCGGAGATTGCGCAAAAGCTCGACGCGATTGCCTTTCCGGGAATGACGGCAAACTTCGACGCGGCCAAGTCTGCAGCATTGGCCGTAACAATGCTGGACTGGCGCGATTTCGGCAAACAATACGCGGCCGAAATGATCTCGATGGCGCAAGCGGTCGCAGAACGATTGGACGCTCGTGGTGTTCCCGTCTTTGCGGGTCGGGAAGGATTTACCAACTCGCACCAGTTTGCTGTGTTGGCAGACTCTTATGGTGGCGGGCAAGCGGCGTCCAAAACGCTGCGCCGCGCTGGGTTTCTTGCTTGCGGAATTGGACTGCCTGCACCCGAAGTGAAAGGGGACATGAACGGCCTTCGGTTCGGGACGCCTGAACTGGTCAGATGGGGGATGACGTCTCAGGACGCTGATCGGTTGGCGGCATTGATCACTTCTGGATTGGCGGGCGCGGATATCGCCGCCGAGGTTGCAGAGTGGCGGCAGAGTTTTTCGGAACTGCGTTTCGTACACTGACAGCACGATGGGTGCTGTCCATGGCGCTTTCGTCGCGCCCGTGTGATTGCGCCCTTCGCATCGTATATGGGCGCGGGCCGACCGCATGGCCCGCGTTTTGACATTTCACATTGCCAGATCCGGTTGGTCCCGAGTTATCTCATACGTTCTGGTTTGACCGGATCGGGTCACCTGCAAGATCAACTTCTGAGCATTTTCGAACCGTTCGAAATACGCAAACCGGATATTAGCCAGCGCTGTAATATCTTGGCACTGAATCAGGTAGTCGGCCAGAAAGTCGCTATGTTGATCTTGATCAGCAGACTCGTTGGTATTGTCCTGCCCCAATCCTTCACCCGTAAGTGTGACATTGGCCGACGCGGTAACGCATCCGGCCTCTTCCGGCAGCACAAACAAGCCCAAAGGTTTGGACAGGTCTGATACCGCAACCGCCACCTGCGCGCGATCGTCATCGGTTTCGGCCGGGCCTTCAAAACCGATAATGTCTGCAGAAGGCACATTGAGGGATAAAGAAAATGCCTGATCAGAAAAGGCGATATTCACATATCCCGTACCATGTTTATGGGCAGGGCCTTGCACTTGCGATAGAACAATCGCCGGTGTCAGCATCAAAGCAATGGCTGCACATTTCATAAACAAAGCACCACCCAACAAAGAATCACACAGTCCATTCTAATGTGATTAAAACCCCGTGCAATCGCGGCTTCGGCTCACCTACCCCGCCAATTATGGGGAAAGGGTGCGACATATATTTCCGACAATAAGACTCAGGTTGACTTACCTTACTATTTCACTCAGTTTTTGGTGCGTGCGCGTCGCTGAAGCGGCGCTAGTGAGTTTTTTCTGACAGGAAAGTGTCACCTCCATGACCAAATTTTTTGCCGCCACCAGCGTATTGACCCTTGGGATCGCGACAGCAGCATTTGCCGAAACCCCCGCGAAGATCGACGTTCTGACCACCTATGCGAACATCGCCGAAGCCAAATATGACGACAGCCTGATCGCGGCAAAGTCGCTGCAGGCCGCAGTAAACGCGCTGATCGCTGATCCGTCAGACGCCACACTAAACGCAGCACGCGCTGCATGGATTGCTGCACGTGTTCCGTACCAGCAGACCGAGGTTTACCGTTTTGGCAACGCGATCGTCGACGACTGGGAAGGCAAGGTAAACGCATGGCCGCTGGACGAAGGGCTAATCGACTATGTGGACGCAGCCTATGGTGGTCCAACTGACGAGAACGAATTCGCCGCACTGAACGTCATCGCCAACCCGACGTTCGAGCTGTCAGGCAAAACCATCGACGCCAGCGAAATCACTCCGGAACTGCTGGGCGAGCCCCTGCACGAAGCCGACGGAATCGAAGCGAATGCTGCCACAGGCTACCACGCGATCGAGTTCCTGTTGTGGGGCCAGGATCTGAACGGCCATGGCGCGGGCGCAGGCGACCGTCCGTACACCGATTACGTTCAGGGTGACGACTGCACAAACAGCAATTGCGACCGCCGTGCACAATACCTGAGCGCTGCGACTGACCTGCTGGTCAGCGATCTGGAATGGATGGCGGCGCAATGGGCCGAAGGTGGCGAAGCACGCGCAGTCCTGACTGCCGACGAAATCGCAGGCGTCAGCGCCATTCTGACCGGCATGGGTTCACTGTCTTATGGTGAGCAGGCCGGTGAACGCATGCGCCTTGGCCTGATGCTGAACGACCCCGAGGAAGAACATGATTGCTTCTCGGACAACACACATAACAGCCATTACTACGATGGTCTCGGCGTTCAGAACGTCTATCTGGGCAGCTACACCCGCATCGACGGCACTCCGGTTTCAGGCGCATCGCTGTCGGATCTGGTGATCGCCAGCGACCCATCTCTGGACGCGGAGATGAAGGTGAAACTGGCCAACACCATGCAGGCTCTGGGACGTCTGAAATCAACCGCGGAAGCCGGATTTGCCTATGACCAGATGCTGGAACGCGGCAACGAAGGCGGCGAAGTGCTGATCATGGGCGGCGTTAACGGCCTGGTCGATCAGACAAAGACGATCGAGCGCATTGTGACCACGTTGGAACTTGACCAGATCGTGTTCGAAGGTTCGGACAGCCTGGACAACCCAGACGCGGTCTTCCAGTAAAATACAAGGTTCGCGCCAAACGGAGGCGGCAGTTTCACACCGCCTCCAAATCTTGTGAGGTACCTTTGATCTGTTGCCTCTGGACGTTTCTAAATTAACTTACTAATACAGTAAGAAATACAACTCAGAGCCCTGATTGCTATGATCGTATGCCACTGCACAAACATCTCGGATCACGATATCCGCGCAGCTATCGACTGGATGCGCACGTCTGATCCTTACGCGGTCATTACACCTGGTAAAATCTACCATGCCCTTGGAAAATCAGCAGATTGTGGCGGGTGCATGCCGCTTTTTCTAGACTCGATGCGCTCCAGCGATAAGTTGGAGGTCCCGATGCAGCTTCGCGCACTTCGCAGCGAGGCAACACAGGAGAATGCAGATGAAGGGCGACCCCAAGGTCATAGAATATCTCAACAAATCTCTGCGGCATGAACTGACGGCGGTCAGCCAGTATTGGCTGCATTACCGCCTGCAAGAGGATTGGGGCCTCGGCCACATGGCCAAGAAAAGCCGCGAAGAATCCATCGAAGAAATGGGGCACGCGGACAAGCTGATCGAGCGAATCATTTTCCTGGGCGGTCACCTGAACTTGCAACAACTTGACCCGTTGCGCATTGGCCAGACCCCAAAAGAGACGTTGGAATGTGATCTGGCCGCAGAGGTCGACGCCCGGGCCTTGTACAAGGAAGCGCGCGAATACTGTCAGAGCGCTGGCGACTACGTCACTATGTCTCTGTTTGAAGGATTGCTGGCGGATGAGGAAGGGCATATCGATTTCCTCGAAACGAGGCTGGACCTGTACGAAAGGATTGGCGAAGCCAATTATGCGCAACTCAACGCATCGAAAATGGACGAAGGCGAGTAAGCTTGCCCTTTTGCCGGTGGCCGCGCTTGCGGCTACCCAATCCCTGTCGGCAGAGCTGCGGGATCTTCACCTCAACTACCTTCCCAGAACTGAAGACGAACATGCAAGGATTGCGCGGGTTACCGCCGCACCTGTCGAATTCAGCGCGCCTCAGCGCTTTGAAGAGCTGCCAGGTGGGGCCGCAACTGTCCGCGCGCGCATCGACGCAGATGCGTTCTCGCAGCCCTCAGGCAACCTGAGTTTCGAGCAGGAGCTGGACTTCAAAGTCGGCAACGGCCTGTTCAAGAAGATCTGGGTGTCTTCCCCGTCTTCCACGTTGGCCTCAGATGGGTTGGGGCCGCTATATAACGCACGATCCTGTCAACGCTGTCACATCAAAGACGGGCGTGGGCATACTCCCAACGGCCCCGATGATAACGCAATTTCGATGTTCCTGCGCGTGTCTATCCCCGGAACCCCCGAGGACGGATACGCCGAGATCGAAGACTACTTCGCCACCCGTCCCGAACCGAATTACGGCAGGCAAATGCAGGATCTGGCCCTTCCCGGCCACCCGGCAGAGTACCGGCTTGATATCACTTACGAAGACGTTCCCGTCACTTTGTCAGATGGGGAAGTCGTCACTTTGCGGCGTCCTACGTACGAAGCTGCCGATCTGGGTTATGGCCCTTTGCATCCTGACGCGATGATCAGCCCCCGCGTGGCTCCGCAGATGATCGGCCTGGGCTTGCTCGAGGCGATCCCGGTACAAGACCTACTGTCGAATGCGGACCCGGAAGATGAGGATGGCGACGGAATATCCGGCCGGCCTAACATCGTATGGGCAGTTGAATATGGCGCGCCGATGATGGGCCGGTTTGGTCATAAGGCGGGCATGCCCACGATCATGGAGCAATCCGCTGCAGCCTTTGCCGGTGATATCGGCATTTCCAGCCCCCTCTATCCGGCTGCGCACGGCGATTGCACGGCGGCGCAGGTGGATTGCGTAAACGCTCCACACGGCGATGGCGACGACCGGACCTTTGAAATTGATCAGGTCGGCATGGATCTGGTCGCGTTCTACAGCCGCAATCTGGGTGTACCGGCCCGCCGCGATTTGGACGATCCTCAGGTGTTGCGCGGCAAGCAGGTGTTCCATGACACCGGCTGTGCATCCTGCCACACGCCCTCTTTCGTGACACATCGCATGGAAGACCGCCCCGAGCATAGTTTTCAGCTGATCTGGCCCTATTCGGACCTGCTGCTGCACGACATGGGCGAAGCGCTTGCCGATAACCGGCCCGAGGCCCGCGCCACGGGTCGTGAATGGCGGACACCACCACTTTGGGGGATCGGACTGACCCAACAGGTATCGGGCCATACGCAGTTTCTGCATGATGGGCGGGCGCAATCGTTGCTCGAGGCGATCCTGTGGCACGGCGGTGAGGCGCAGACAGCGCGTGACACGGTCGTCGGGATGCCTAAGCCTGACCGCGATGCCCTTATCCGTTTTTTGGAAAGCCTTTGACCCATGCGCGCCTTCGTACTTGCTCTTTCCCTGACATTGCCGTTGGGCGCAAACGCACAAGATCGCGAGCCGATCCTGTCCGACGCCATCGAGGCTCATATCCTACCCGGCTATTCCGCCCTGTCAGAATCCACCAACGCTTTGGCCGATGCTGCGCAGGCGGATTGTGACCCGAACTCGACCCAGCTTCGCAATGCATACAACGACGCGTTTGACGATTGGATTTCGGTTAGTCATCTGCGCTTTGGCCCATCCGAAGTCGAGGACCGCGCCTTTGCATTAGCGTTTTGGCCCGATACCAAGGGATTCACCCCTAAAGCACTGTCCAGCCTGATTTCTGCTGAGGATACAGCCATTCAATCCCCGGATGCCTTTGCGGAAACCTCCGTGGCCGGCCGCGGTTTTTTCGCGCTGGAACTGATGCTCTACGATCCACGCTTCACCGATCTGGGCAGAGCCGAGTATCGCTGCGCGCTGATGCAGGCCATAACCGCAGACATCAACTGCAATGCCGGGGCAATTGATGCAGATTGGGCGGACTACGCACGCGCATTGGCAAACCCGGGTGAGAACAGTCCATACCGGTCTGAAGACGAAGCCATGCAAGAGCTTTACAAGGCCCTGACGACCGGTCTGGAATTCACCGCCGAAACCCGCCTTGGTCGCCCATTGGGAAGTTTCGACCGTCCCCGCCCCAAACGCGCCGAGGCGCGGCGTTCGGAACGTTCACTGCGCCACGTGCAGCTGTCTCTGACCGCCTTGCGTGACCTTGCCGCGCGCCTGTCGGCAGATCATCCGGACATCGCGGCAAATCTGGACGGCGCATTCGCTGCAGCCATCGACCGGGCGCAGTCGCTGAACGATCCGGCGTTTGCCGGGGTGGCAAACCTGCAGGGAAGGTTCCGCCTTGAGGCACTACAGCAATCCATCAACAATATCCGCGCCATTGCCTCGACCGAGCTTGGCCCCACACTGGGCATCAATGCCGGGTTCAACTCACTGGACGGGGACTGAACCATGACCAACCGTCGACGCTTCCTAGCCGGGCTGGCTGCCGCTAGCCTTGCACCCATGCGTGGATGGTCTGCTGTCGGTGCGCCGGATTACCTTGCTGCGGCGCTGTTCCCGGATGGGACTTATCGGCTGGCCGGGATGGACGCGGGTGGCGACATCCTGTTTTCTCTGCCGTTGCCCGCGCGCGGGCACGCGGCGGCGGCGCATCCCCACCACGCGCAGGCGGTGGCTTTTGCGCGCCGTCCGGGAACATTTGCAATCATCGTCGACTGCGCGACCGGCACACAGACCGCTGTTTTAGAAGCCCCAAAAGGCCGCCATTTCTATGGGCACGGCGTGTTCTCAACCGATGGAACACAGCTGTTCACCACTGAAAACGATTTTGAGACCGGTCAGGGCGTGATTGGTGTCTGGAAAACAGATGACTACACACGAATTCGCGAGTTCGCTTCGGGCGGTGTCGGTCCCCATGAGATGCGTCTCATGCCAGATGGTCGCACATTGGTTGTGGCAAATGGCGGGATCGAAACCCACCCAGAAACAGGAAGAACCAAGCTCAACCTGCCCGTGATGCAACCGCGCTTGACCTATCTGGACCAAAATGGCAGGGTTCTGGAGCAGGTAGAGCTGCCACAAGCCTTGCACAAAAACTCGATCCGCCACCTGGCCGTGCGATCCGACGGTCTGGTCGGATTCGCGATGCAATGGCAGGGCGATACATCGCAACAACCACCCCTGCTGGGCCTGCATCGTCGTGGTGAAAACCCTCGGCTGCTTAGCGCCCCCGACGCTGACCAAAGCACGTTGCAGGGATATGCGGGCAGCATCGCCTTTTCCGGTGCAGGCGAAACAGTCGCCATCACCTGTCCCCGCGGCAATGCCCTGCACCGTTTTCGGGTCACGGATGGACAGCTTGATGGCGTCTTCCTGCACGAGGATGTTTGCGGCCTTGGCACCGCATCAAACGGGTTTGTGTTTACAACCGGGACTGGTGTGATCGGGCAATTGTCCACAAACAAAGCCCAAATATCCAACCGGTCTAATTGCCAATGGGACAATCATCTGATCCCAATTCGTGCTACCGCATAAATTCGGAAAACTCCGCCCCATAGATTACACTTGGAAGAATCATATAGCTGCCGTATTGGCGGGCGCGAAACTGGCACCCTGACTTACAAGGACTGACTTGATTGAAACACACGCCCGACGCACCGCATTCCATCTACGGAGTTGAGAAATGGGGCAAAGGTCTCATTGAGGTGACGGAGCAGGGCGAAATCGGTCTGCGTAATCCCATGGCACCCGAGGCTAAAGCGATCAGCTTACCGGGTATTCTCAGTGATCTGGATGAACGTGGCATCAAGGCCCCGATGATCCTGCGCGTCAGTTCCTATCTGGAACACGAGATTGTCCACATTAACGAGAGCTTTCGCGATGCGATTGCGCGCACCGGCTACAAGGGCAGCTATCGCGGTGTCTTCCCGATCAAGGTGAACCAGCAGGCGCAAGTGGTCGACCGGATCGTCGAGTTCGGCAAGAAATACAACTACGGGCTCGAGGCCGGATCCAAACCCGAACTGGTGGTCGCGCTGGCGCACCGTCTCGCCCCCGAGGCGTTGATTGTCTGCAACGGCGTCAAAGATGCCGAATTCATTCAGTTGGCCATCCTCAGCCGCAAGATTGGGTTCAACACGGTCATTGTGTTGGAAAGCCCGAAAGAGGCTGACACGGTGATCCAGGTCTATAACGAACTGGGCATCGAACCCCTGATCGGTGTGCGGGTCAAACTGACCAACCAGATCAGCGGTAAGTGGGAGGAAAGTTCGGGCGACCGGTCCGCCTTTGGTATGAACACCGATCAGCTGGTCGCCACGGTGGATAAGCTGAAAGCGGCGGGCCTGCTGCATTGCCTAAAACTACAGCACTCACACCTTGGTTCGCAGGTGCAGGACGTCAACGATGTGCGCCGCGCGGTGGGCGAAGCCTGCCGGTATTACACCGAACTGACGCGCGAAGGCGTGCCGCTCACCCATCTGGACCTCGGCGGCGGTATGGGCGTGGATTACACAGGTGAGAAGAAGGCCGCCGAGAACTCGATCAACTACACGGTCGAGGAGTACTGCGCCAATGTTGTCGAGACCGTCGCCTACGCGATGGATGAGGCAGAAGTGAACCACCCTACGTTGGTTACCGAAAGCGGCCGCGCCGTGGTGGCGACATCGTCGATGCTGGTGTTCAACGTGCTGGAAAGCACGCTTTACGATGCGCCCAACGGCCCAGAGGTCGAAGCGGACGATCACCATCTGGTCTCAGATCTTGCGGCGATCAACGGCTATCTCAGCAGCGACCGACTGCAGGAATGCTGGAACGACGCGAATTTCTACCGCAACGAACTGCGCGCGCTGTTCCGCCGCGGCTATGTGGACCTGCGCCAGATGGCCCGCGCCGAACGGATCTATCTGTCGCTGATGGCCCGTCTCAAGGCACTGGCCGCAAGCGACGATCTGGACACGGATGTCGATGATCAGCTTGAGAAAGTGGCCGATATCTATCACTGCAACTTCTCGCTGTTCCAGTCGCTGCCTGATGTCTGGGCGATCGACCAGTTACACCCAATTGTGCCCCTGCAGGGCCTGAACCAAACGCCTGATCGTCGCGCGGTTCTCTCCGATATCACTTGCGACAGCGACGGGAAGATTGACCAGTTCATCCTGGCCGACGGTGTCTCGCCCAGCCTGCCTGTGCACTCCCTGCCCGAAGATCGGGAATACCTCATGGGTGTTTTCTTTGTCGGGGCCTATCAGGAAACACTGGGCGATTTGCACAACCTGTTCGGCGACACGAACGTCGTTACCATCGACCTGCGCGCGGACGGCGGCTTTGACCTGCTGCACGAGCAAGAGGGCGACACGATCAGCCAGGTTCTGTCGTATGTCGAGTTCGACCCCAACGATTGTGTCGCCGCGTTCCGCAAAATGGTGGACGAGGCGATCTCGACCGGTACTCTGATGGCCAAGGACCGCAAAACCCTGATGAGCGCCTATCGCGACTCCATCAACGGCTACACCTATTACGAATAACTCCAGAGAGGAGATGACCCCCATGGGAACTTTGAGTGGCAAAACACTGGTTGTCGGCGCAGGCGGCGTATCGCACGCGGCCGTGCACAAGATGGCAATGAATTCGGATATCTTTACCGAAATCACATTAGCCAGCCGCACGAAATCGAAATGCGACGCCATCGCCAAGGCAGTGAAAGATCGCGTGGGCGTTGACATCGCCACGGCGGAGCTGGACGCCTATAAGGTCGAAGATACCGTCAAGCTGATCAAGGAAACCGGGGCCGAACTGCTGGTGAACCTCGCCCTGCCCTATCAGGATCTGGTGCTAATGGATGCGTGTCTTGAGGCGGGCATTCATTATCTCGACACTGCGAACTATGAACCCGAAGACGTGGCCAAGTTCGAATACCACTGGCAATGGGCCTATCAGGACCGGTTCAAAGAGGCTGGCCTGACCGCCATCCTCGGCTCGGGCTTCGATCCGGGTGTAACCAGCGTGTTCGCCAAATGGCTGAAGAAACACAAGCTGGACACCATTCGCCAGATCGACGTGCTGGATGCCAATGGCGGCTCGAACGATCAGGAATTCGCCACCAACTTCAACCCCGAGATCAACCTGCGCGAAGTGCTGGCCGAAGTGCGCCACTGGGAAAACGGCGCATGGCATACCAGCCCGGCGATGACCACAAAAGTCGAATACGACTTCCCCGCCATCGGCCAGAAAAACATGTACCAGATGTATCACGAGGAATTGGAGTCGCTTACAACTCACTTCCCCGAAATTGAGCGTGCCCGCTTCTGGATGACCTTCGGCGACGCCTACATCACCCACGCCAAGGTGCTGGAAAATGTCGGCATGACCCGCATCGACCCGGTGATGCACGACGGCAAGGAAATCATTCCGATCCAGTTCCTGAAAACCCTGCTGCCCGATCCCGGCGATCTGGGTGCCGAAACCAAAGGCAAAGCCTGCATCGGCGACATCGCCACGGGTCAGGCCAAGGACGGCTCAGGCGAGAAGACCTATTACATCTACAACATCTGCGATCACGAAGAATGCTATGCAGAAGTCGGCAGCCAGGCTGTCAGCTACACCACGGGCGTCCCCGCCATGATCGGTGCGGCGCAGGTGCTGAAAGGCAACTGGTCCGAGCCCGGCGTATGGAACATGGAACAGCTGGATCCGGACAACTTCATGGACATGCTGAACGAGCACGGTCTGCCGTGGCAGGTCCACGAGCTTGACGGTCCGGTCGAGTTCTAATTTTATCGTTTCCAAAATACTCCGGGGATCCGGGGGCAGAGCCCCCGGCCTCTCCACAATTCGGAGGTGCCGGACATGTCCGACATGATGACCACACAGGCCGGAGATGCCGGAGCCTTTCGCAGCTTTGACCTGAGCCGCGTGCCAAGCCCCTGCTTCGTGGTTGATGAAAAAGCCGTCGAGCGGAACCTGACCATTCTCTCCGATATTGGAACCCGATCCGGCGCCCATGTGCTGAGCGCGCTCAAGGCATTCTCGATGTTCTCGCTCGCCCCGCTTGTCCGCCAACATCTTGGCGGCACATGCGCGTCCGGCATTTTCGAAGCACGGCTGGGTCGCGAAGAATATGGAGGCGAGGTCGCGACCTTCTGCGCCGGGTACAAGGACGCGGACGTCGATGAAATTCTGTCGTTGTCCGATCACATCATATTCAACTCACCAGCGCAAAAAGACCGGTTTCTTGCCAAAGCTCGGAACGCTGGCGTTCAGGTCGGTCTGCGCATAAACCCGGAACATTCCGAAGGCGAGATCCCAAAATATGACCCCTGTGCGCCCTGCTCTCGCCTTGGCACCCCAATCAATCAGTTGACGACCGACGAATTGACCGGGGTTGATGGCCTGCACATGCACACGCTCTGCGAACAAGGGTTCGCGCCATTGCAGCGCACTTGGGAAGCCGTCCTGCCAAAACTCAAGCCCTTCCTCGGCCAACTCAAATGGCTGAACTTTGGAGGCGGCCATCATATCACGCGCGACGACTATGACCGCGACGGGCTGGTGGCGTTCATCCGGGACATCCGCGAGACATACGGCATCGATGTCTATCTCGAACCCGGTGAGGCGGTCGCGCTGGACGCAGGTATCTTGGTCGGCGAAATCCTCGACCTGCCAAGCAATGGCATGAACCTTGCAATCACCGATATCTCGGCCACCTGCCACATGCCTGACGTGATCGAAGCCCCCTATCGTCCCGCCCTGATGGATGAGGCCGAAGCAGGCCACACCTACCGTCTGGGCGGCCCCTCCTGTCTGGCCGGTGACGTGATCGGGGATTACACATGGGATCAGCCACTGGAAATCGGCCAACGCTTTGCCTTCCTGGATCAGGCGCACTATTCGATGGTCAAGACCAACACGTTCAACGGTGTTCCTCTGCCTACCATCGCCTTGTGGAACAGCGAAACAGACGAACTGAAGATCATCAAACAGTTCGGCTATGACGACTTTAAGGACAGACTCTCATGAGCATTTTCCTCGACAGTGAACTGACCGAAGCCGAGCGGACTGAAGATGCCCGCTTTCGCGTGATCCCGGTGCCGCTGGAGCGCACGGTTTCTTACGGCTCGGGCACGGCCAAAGGGCCTGATGCCATTATCGAGGCCAGCAATGAGCTGGAACGCATTACCGGACATGCTGAACCATGCGTCGAGGGGATCTTCACCGAAGACCCGGTCGATTGCGATGCTTCGCTTGCTGAGATCATGGACCGCCTTTCCCAGCGCACCGAAGCCGCTGTTCGCGCGGGCAAGGTTCCGGTGACTTTGGGCGGAGAGCATTCCCTCAGCTACGGTGCCGTTGTGGGTGTGGCGCGCGCATTAGGTCAGCCAATCGGCATCGTTCAGATCGACGCCCATGCCGACCTGCGCAATGCCTATCAGGGGGAAAAACACTCCCATGCTTCGGTCATGCACCTGCTGGCCGAAGAAGGCGTTCGATTGGCTCAGTTCGGTGTCCGCGCCTTTTCGACTGAAGAGGCACAAAGCCGCCTGAAAAACCACATCTTCCACGTGGATGCAGAAGATCTGGTCACAGGCAATATCCACGCTGTCGACCTGCCAGAGGATTTTCCCGAGCTGGTCTATGTCAGTTTCGATGTCGACGGGCTGGACCCGGCGATCATGCCCGCCACGGGAACTCCGGTGCCGGGTGGTTTGGGATATTATCAGGCTCTGCGGCTGGTTGAACACGCCCTGAAAGGCCGCACATTCGTGGGCTTCGACGTGGTGGAGTTGGCCCCGAACGGCAATGCCGCCTGGGACTTCACCGCCGCGCAGATCGTTTATCGCCTGATGGCTGCCTGTTAACCCTCGGACGTTTCGTTCAGTTCCATATGGCCTTCGCCCTTGTTCAGGACGCGGCGCAGCATGGGTTCAAAGAACTCAAGCGGTTTGGTCGGATACTCGGGATCAAACGCCTTCTGATCGTATTCATGGCAGAAGTAACGGCAGTCCTCCCAATAGGGGCTGTCGCGGTACTTGTCGCGGGCGTTACGATCGCCTCCCAGGTGGTGATTGTAGTAATAGCCTTGGAATACGCAGTGGTGTTTTAATATCCAGTGGGTTTTCTCGCTGACATAAGGTTTCATCATCGCTGCCGACAGCTCACCGTGGTTATACGGTGACAGAATATCTCCGGTGTCATGGATCAGTGCCGCGACCACCAGTTCTTCATCTGCACCATCCTCATAGGCACGCGTCGCGGCCTGAAGGCTGTGCTGGTAACGATTGACCGGGTATGGCGTCCACGCCTCGTCCAGGGAACGGATCGCGTCCAGGATTCGGTCTGGAAGGGCGGCGTTGAACGCCTCTTCATACTCCATGACGGCGTCCCAATCGGCTTTGGTCGCCTCCTCAAAACTGGTCCAGGTGGGTTTGTGGCTTTTGTCCAGCATGATGTTTCCTCTGGCTGATCTGTTACGGCCAGTATATCCGAAGGCAACAGCTGAAAAAAATGAATTGATTTTATCGCTTCGATCAAAAAATACTTTCGACATGCAAATCAAAGCCCTTGAGACATTTTTGTGCGTTGCAGACATCGGTGGCTTCCATGCCGCTGCACGGCACCTAAACATCACTCAGACAGCGGTCAGCGCCCGTATCAAACTGATCGAAGAGGAAACCGGAAAGCCCTTGTTCACTCGGGGCGCAGGCGGCACCAACCTGACAGAATTCGGACGGCAGTTTCGACCCTATGCCGAGCAGATGTTGTCCTTGTGGTCCTTCGCCTCTCGTGACCTTCCGGGGCAGACACCGCACCGGATCGCCCTTCGCCTTGGTGCACAGCTCAGCGTTTGGGATCCATTACTGGTCGATCTGGCCGTTCGCTATGAACAACGCCATGGCCAGCTACTACTGACCCTGAACTACGATCATGACCTCAACATGGTCGAGGCCGTGGCGACGCATGTATTGGATGCCGCACTGACCCACGAAAAACCATCTGATCGGCGCGTTCTATATCACGAACTGGCACCGGAACGTTTATTGCTGGTCGAAACCCTCGGCGCGGGCAAAGACCCAGTTTTCGTAAATCTCGAGTTAGGCGAAGTTTATCAGGACCACGTGCGGTCAGCAGCGCGCAAAGCGGCAGGACAGACGCTTTTTTTGGGCAATTGCATGATGGGCCTGCGGTATGTTTTGCAGCGCGGCGGCACGGGGTACTTTCCCGAATATGTTATTCGGGATCAATTGAACGAAGGCACCTTTGTGCCGGTTACCGAAGCGATAGACCTGATGTTGCCGCTTTATCTGGTGACCCGGCGGGACAGCGAAGCCTTCGATGACGTGGTGGCCTGCCTGACCGAACTGCGTGCGGCGGATTAAGCTTGAGACAAGGCTCCATTCGCCCCCCGCGATCGGGTGCGCAGCAATGGCCGCCCGGCGATCAACAGGAACACGCATGAAATCAAGACGCCGACAATCGCCGGAAGATAAAGCAAAATCCACAGGTTTGGATCATCAATCACGACCGGGGACACAAAGCCCCGGACCCCCTCCAACAGGACCAAAATCGTGAAAGCTCCGAATATCTGTGGCCACAGCCCAAAGCGCGAAAAACTGCCCAGCATCAGCGTTGAAAAACCAGCCATCGCCACCGCGATACAAATGGCGATCCATGAAAAACGCTGATGCAGCTCTTCGATCAGTTCCCCTTCCGAGAACTGCTCGGTCGCAAGAATACTTTCCCGGCCCTGCAACAACTCGAGCGTTGGGATCGCCTCAAGACTGCGCATGGCGTTGGTGTCTGAATTTGTGAGTTCCGAGATGTCATAAGAGGCATCCGCAAAAAGTGTCGAAGACAGCGTCCTGCCTTCCGGGTTCAGGCGCAATGCGATCCCGTCCACCATCACCAGATGAATGCCGGAGCCATTGTTGACCAGATAGGCCGTCTTGCTGGAATAGCTGACCGGGCTCTCTTCATCCCGACGATCCGAAACAAAAACCTCGGACAGCGTGCCATCCAAATCAATTTTCCCAATGTAGACCGTAACGCCTTGCGCGGGGTGCAGAAATTCACCCTCATTTAAAAGCTGGGCAGTGACGTCTCCGGCAACCTCGGCCTGGCGCTGCTCTAGCTGCTCCACCGATGCAGGGCGCAGAAAGACACTGATCGCGGCCATCATCAGACCGGTCAGGATGCCGAATACGAACACTGGGCGCGCTAATCTCCAAGGGCTGGTCCCTGTGGCCAGCATCACCGTCATCTCGCTTTCGCGGCTCAGGCGGTTGGTGGCATAGACAGCGGCGGCAAAAACCGCCATTGGCATCACGGTGCGGATAAGGGTCGGCAACGTCAGTGCGGTGAATTCCAGAAACACCATCGCGGGTTGGCCGCCGCTGATCACCCGGTCAAATAGGCTGACGGAACGGGTAATCCAGAACACACCCACCAGAACCAGGGTAAAAAAGCCGAACAGAATCAGCAGCTGCCGCAGGAAGTAACCATCAAAACGCGACATGAACCCTCTTCCGCCTGTCTGTTGTGGGCAGGACCATAGGCCATTCCAAAGGCGCAGGAAACCGGATTGATCGAATTGCGCGGCACCTGGCTAAACCAATGTTAACCCCATCTAAACCCCAGGTTCAACACAGCCGCCAATCTGAGTGGAATGAACAACCGAACACGCGATGGAGGAGAATATGATGGCCCACGCAGACTTCATCACCGAAATGGGCGTCTTTTGAAGACTCGTACATTCGCATGCGGCGTAAAGCCGGTTGGTTGTAGAAAATGGATCGGTCAGATTCAGCCGCCTTTAGACCCCCCGGGTCTCAAAATTCCCGTATGCAACACCGGCAAAGTTATCTACGCCACATATTTGCCATATTTCCTTTCAGTTGATACGGTCGCAAAAAAGGCGAATGCCGGTGGCCAAGATAGAGCAGCAGTCAAAATATTCTAAGAGCGTCGCAGCGCTCACCGTGCCAGAGTCCCTAAAGGGCAAACGCGGAGGGCTGTTCTATTTGCTTTGCGAAATGGAGCGAGCTCGGCTTATGAGACTGTACGGGCCGAACTTCGAAGACATCATCACAAAGTCGCCCTCGGACCAGGGCTCAAACAACGGTCGATTGGTCAGTATGCTCTCGGTCGACGAGTTCATATTTTTCTAGCAATCAATGCCTGGCAGTTGCGTTGTTCGAAAAGTTAAGAATCGCGTCTTGTGACCGGGTCCCTGCAGCCTCAGATTACACCCCAAATAATTGCAGGATACCTAGCTTGGGTTTCGTTCTTTACTATGAAACGGCCGCAGATCAATGAGGAAATGGCAGGGGCAGCAGGGTTCGAACCCGCGACCTACGGTTTTGGAGACCGTCGCCATAGCTTATGTCTAGATACTTAATCTTATTTAAGCATCTGTTTTTCATTGACTTTACGTACTTCTGAATATCCCTTAATCGGCACACATACACAAATTTCCGCACAAGAAACGCACAAAAATGATGACAAGACTTAATGAGAAAAAGGCTGGTGAACTTAAGCCTGCCAAAGCCGGATACGAAGTTCGCGACGAAATCGTTCGAGGCCTGCTATTGAGAGTCGGGAAAAAGGGGCATAAAGTCTGGGAGGTTGTTTTACATGTTGGAAAGCGGCGTCATCGACAACGTCTAGGGACTTACCCGGCAGTCTCCGTAAAGGATGCCCGAAAACGAGCGGAAGCTGCCAAAGAAAACACAACCGCCTTTAGAGCTGGAGACGGACCCAAAACAGTGTCCGACATCTTCGAGGCCTATAAAGCTGCTCGTAACAAAGAAATGAGAACTTGGCACGACGTTCAATCGGTCTGGAATGTGTGGGCCCGAGATCGCATTGGTCACGTTCGGGTCATAGACTTGAATGCTCATCACGGCCTGGACCTTCGAGGCCACGTTGCCAAGAACTCCTCCCCGCAAAGAGCCGGTGCAGTGATTAGGTACTTACGCCCAATGCTTCATTGGGCCGTAGATGAACAAATGATCGAAGCAAACCCTTGGGCGAGGCTCAAAGTCGGTGCCAAAGCACAGTCACGTGACAGAGTACTCTCCAAAAGCGAATGGCAATCCATTTGGGATGCATCCTTCCAGCTAGAATATCCGTTCGGGCCGTTCATCAGAACGCTAATGCTAACTGCTCAAAGATTGAACAACGTCGCCCAAATGCGGTGGGACGAGATTCAAGATGATCTTTGGACTATTCCTCGCGAAAAGATGAAAGCTACCAAATCCTCCGAAGCAAAAGCCCACGAAGTACCCTTTTCGAAAGCAGTTTCGGACTTGATAGCCAAACAACCAAACAGAGGGCCGTTTGTTTTCACTACTACGGGTGACAAGCCCATTCATCCAGGTTCCAAGATCAAAGCGAAGCTTCAGCATTTATCAGAAACAAATGATTGGCGGTTTCACGACATCCGAAGAACAGCCGCAACACGCATGACTTCGGGCAACTCGTCTGGAAAGACAAACAGATTTATCGTGGAGCGGGTACTAGGTCATGCTGATACGAGCGTGACAGCAGTCTATGATCGTGCAACTTACCGAAGTGAAAAACGTGACGCGTTAGAAGTATTGGCCGGTTCCGTAACCACCGATCTTTAGTCACGCCAACTCTGATAAAGACAGAAAGCGCATGGGCGAGATTTTCCTGAAAGCCGTAAAAATCCCAGACTATTGTTACTTGTCTGAGGTTGTAGAATGGGTCGCATTAGGCCGCATACCTGAGGTCATCCATAGTTGGAACGGCATCCAGGCGAGTTCCGATTCCGACTTGCGTTTCGATCCTGCAAACATGCCTAACAACTTTGGCTTATCACGCCAATTTCTCAACTGTTTCAGCAAAGAAGAATGCCTATTACACGATATTGAGTATGACGAAAAATATGCGGATTGCGCTTACTATGTTTGGAAACACAGTGAGGCTACGCAATTCCACCCTAGGTTCTTTGTCCCCGAACTTTCTAGGAAACCAATCAACACAGACTACGAAGGCGACCATGTCAAGTTCATGGAGGAACACGGCGCGGCGCTGAAGGAATTCAGCGTCAAAAGCGACTATGTTGCTGGACAAACGATCTATTCCGCGATTCTAGAGGAAGCGTGGGCGACAGTATATCAGCACATTCGATCCAATCAGATACTTGTTGAGGGTATGAGTTGGAAAGACTGGGACAAAATAGAGGCTGCGAAAGCAGACTTAAATGGTATTGAGATCAGCGAATTCGCTCCATTTAAGCCTATTCCCTCAACCGTAATAGGGCTTTCAATTCCTTGGGAAACGAATGCAATAGACAACGAGGACGAGTTCTTTAACCTACGCGTCAGCACCAATAACTTGAAGCAGATTTCGCCATTAGTTAACTCAGGAAAAGTGTCCTTCACCCGCATCGGTGACACGTTTTGCTATGACGATGAGAACTCACTGCCTGTCGCCAATACATCGAAGCGTCCTGGAAGGCCATCAATGATAAACTGGGACAAGGTGCAAAGTCAGTTCATTTCTGCGCATGTGAGGGGCGAAACACCTCCCAACAAAGAAGGCGCAATACATCATGTCATGGACATGGTGGCAAAGGAGTACTCAAAAGAGCCTGGCAGATCAACTGTACTTGGCCGGCTGAAGGACGCCTTTAACTTGGCCTATCCAAAATCCGTCGGAAACTAGGTGTCCACGATAAAACTATTTCCGACGGCATTTCCGCCTCTTATCTCTTTGATTTTATATGATACTTATGGCTCGATATGGTTATGAACTGATAACCATAATGGAGCAGAGAATGCCTATCGAGCACGACAAGTTTTACGCCCCAAGTGATCCTGCACTTAGGGCGATTGCGAAAACGCAAACCTTCGCACAGTGGCGCTACGAGAAACGGGGGCCATCTTACTTCAAGGCTGGGAGCCGGGTTCTGTACCAAGGGAAAGACCTGATTGATTGGCTGAAGCGGCATCGCATCGAACACGCTGCCCACTGACCCAGACCACGCTCTACTGAAGCAAAAAAACACACTTCAATTAGCTAACCCTCCAAGGGGTTAGCTAGGTTGAGTCATCGCGGCCAAACGCTACGACAGTGTTGGCCGAACGATATCTTTGTGGCTCAGCAGAAGTGCACAACCAATGGAAAAGTAAAAATGCACTCGAAAAACGCCGAAAGTTCCGATTTACGCCCACCCCCCCTATATAATAAAGCTCACGCGTCTCTATTTCCGTATGGGCCGCACTTGGAACCAAATAACTCTGAGTCTTTTAACTCAGTTTTGGTAGATTCCCTGAACCCAAAAAAAACGACTATTAAGAAATCCGAAGAGTTAAAAACTGGATCGCAGACTAAATTTCATGCCGCTGCATACAGGAGCTTTGAGGCGGGTTGGGAGTTAAACACGCTGTTAACAATTCGCCTGACCAGTTTTTGCGAAATAGAAGGCAGTCGGTATTTCAATCTTCATCCTTACGATCTTGTCAGGCTAATTGTTAGAAGACTAGGAAAATGGCTTACGAGAGAAAACAGGGGCTTACCGGTCGCCTATATTTGGGTGAGAGAAATCGTAAAACTACAGGGTGAGCACCTGCATCTAGCTTTGCACTTGCCTGAAGCCCACAGAAAATCATTTCTAGGTTTTTTGGATCGACTTTTAGACGAGCCAATCGCCACCCGACTGCGCCCGGTGTCCAAGAGAACTAGGGGTGAAATCGCTTGTAGCCAAAATGAACTGTGGCACGTAGCGGTAGAAGAGACCGATGGGAAGCCTCAATTCACTGGTTACTGGCTAGCCTCTTACCTCGGCAAGGGTGAGGCTTCTGAACGAAGATTTAGGGGTAAGCTAGTAAACAACTCCAGGAAACCAGAAAGGGGGAAATCGTTTGGTGGCAGCTTGAAGCACGCACGCTATGACGTAGCGCAAGGGCTGATTGAAGGTAACTATGCCAGGATCGGAAGATATGGAATCTCGCGTTCTATTTCCGGCTGAGGCTTAGCCCGAATTAAAACCGACGATTACCGTACAGCATGGCACGATTCAGTATGGCCATGCTGCCACCGCCGCACAGGTATCAATGTGGCTTGCAGTTATTGTCTGATGTGAGCCAAGACCCGCCACCTAAAATCAAAGGCATGCTGCACCTGCGTTCGGCGGGTCACAGCACCGAAGCAGACATTTAAATTCGTTCACCTTCGACGTGAAAGAATTCAAGCATGAGATCATAGTGTGGACTATCTGCTGGTGGATCCAGAAACAAGGCTCCGGAAGGTGCTGATGCGATGCCAGCAGACAGGCAACCGTGCGTGCCAGACATGAATCAGCTTCAATAGTCGGTCACGACCTAGTTCTTGAGTGGTTCAGGCTGTTCTGCCTGACATGCCAAAACGGCCTCAATGGCTTTTGAGGACCCACTCAGATCAAGCTCTACTTCGGTTCCACTTTCACCAATTATCGTGACGCTTTGGCGCTTTCCGAATTCGGTCACAAACGCGGGATTATCGAAAAAGGCATACCCCCCGGGGACGCCATTTTTAAAAACACCTACGGCTTCGCCTTCAAACTTTGCGTCACCAAAATCGAATTTCACGATACCGGTTGATCCGTCCTCAATCTGAACCCAGGTCGGATTGTAAGCGGCGAAGAAACCGCCAGCCTGATTGGGTGCTACGCCAATCTCAACTGTCATGTCGTCTTCAAAGGGCTTCCACGCGAGGCAGCCATTTCCTTTCTCGGGGTCGATCAAAATTTTCCAGTCGCCGGACTCACCCCACGGCTCCATACCAGCAGCAAGAGCGCCACTCGCGAGAAGCGTTACTATTGCGGTAAATGTCCAATTGATCATCTGGAACCCCAAAACGTTCTGAAAACTATTGCATCAATCCTACCCATTGCTCTGGATCAATCAAACTAATCCGACAACCTGCAAGCGGGGTTTAGTGGACCCAGAGTGGACTTGGTATTCTTTTACTCCGCTATATGAGCAAGCTTTCCATCCCATTCCTCAGTGGGAATCTTTGGACTTGGCGGGTCAGCCATGTAGGACGGTGTCATAATTTGCGTACCGTTCTCGTTGAACACTTCCACGATGTTTTGGTGTAAATCAGACACAATCTTAGGCAAACTCGATCCCCGAGACGTGTATGCGTTAATTTCGTAATTGATTGCGTAGTCGGCCAACTGTGTCCAAAGCACAAAAGGTTCCGGGCTTTTTCTCAATCCCTGTGTGCGATGAGCCGCCTCTATCAACATTGCCGTGATTTTTTTTGGCGGCTCCTCGTACCCGATCCCGACAGTTGTGTGTCCGTCTTCAGAGTTTTTCGGAGAGCTGAGGCGTTTTCGTAACGGAGGCTCTGGTTCGATTTCTGTTTGAG